>CAZMVU010000036.1:0-30693 GCA_964569295.1 uncultured Nitrospirales bacterium | reverse complement strand
GGTGAAGGTGAAGGTGAGGGTGAGGGTGAGGGTGAGGGTGAGGGTGAGGGTGAGGGTGAGGGTGAGCCTTCGGGAATTCACACGGCAGATTGGGAAGGCGACGGCCTGATCGAGTTGAGTGAGTTGCTGCGTGTGGTGCAGCTTTTCAATTCACAGGGCTTTAGTTGCGCCGAAACGGGGACCAGCGACGGCTACATCCTCGGTGACGCGGGCCACTACGATTGCCGCCCGCACGATGCGGACTACTGGCCGCACGGCCCTGACTGGCGTTTCAATCTGGCGGAGCTGTTGCGCATGATCCAGTTCTATAACATGGGCGGCTATTATCACTGTCCGGGCACTGGCACGGAAGACGGCTATTGTCCCGGAACGCGGTGAGCGTTTGCCATGCGGCGTTGTCTAACGAGCTGGATGAGCGGCTTTGGAAACCAGCGAATCGCTTCCCTCTTTGTCAGGAAGCAAGGGGGGAAGCGGCCGTGCCGGAGCCAACAGTTACGCGAGCGCCTTGAGGCGGCGCTCCATGTTGCGCAGTGGCATGAGGTCGCCTTTTCGGCTGGCAGCTTCGATCCCCTTGCGGTAGGCGTCCTTGGCGGACTCCCTATTGCCAAGGATTTCATGGCATTCCCCCAGCTTGAGAAACGCGGCTGAGTAGTCCTTTTGCGTGCGGGTGGCGGTATCGAGGCAGGGTACGGCCTGCGCATGGCGGTCGAGCTGGATGTAGGCCGAGGCCAGGCCCATGGTGGCCACGGGGTCTTCCGGATCTATTTTGAGCACTTCCCGAAACATCTCGATGCGTTCCTCGGCCTCCGCCCGCAGGCGCGCGCGCTCCTTCTCCGCCGTTTGCTTCGCCGTGTGCGCATCGAATTCCGCCATCGCCTCGAGTTCCTTCGCGATGGCTTTTTCGTCCTCCGCCTCCTGGATCATACCCTTGGCCACGTAGAACACCGAGAGGTTCGTGTGCGCCATGACGCTGTTCGGGTTCAGCCGGGCCAGCACCTGTATGTAACCGATAGCCTCGTCCACGCGGTGGTGCCGGTGCAAAATGACGCCGAGCGCCTCGTAAGCATCCTCGAACCGCGGCGATAACAGAAGCGCATCGCGCAGGAGCGCGATGGCCGATTCATCGACGTCATCGGCATCCTGCTCGAATCGCGCGAGGGCTTCATCGTAGTACCGGTGCGCCTGCGTATCGCGGTCCGGCGGCGCGGCGAAGGGCAGGGCGCACACTTCCACTTCGAAGGGATGGCCGCCGCGGGGATCGGTAAGCGTATGCACATAGCCCGGTGTGCGCAGGTCGCGCCCGAGGTACGCCATGGCGACGTGCTGCTGGAGCGTGGGGGAGAAGGTGCGGCTGCACAACTGGCCAACCCGCTTGCCTGCGGCGTACAGATCCGTGCCGGGTTCGGGGAGCAGGGCGCCTGCATCCGTGGCCTTGATGCCCACGAGCGCATACTTCGGCGAGCCGTAGGCCTTCAGCCGCGCCACGACCTCCTGGCCGAGGTAGCAGCCTTTGTCGTAGCTTACGGCTTCGGCAGCCAGCGGCGTTTCGGCGACGATTCGCTCCGGACCGATATCGATACCATAGCGCGGTGTGCCGCCTTCGATACGCAGTACGTTCCGGGTTTCTTCGCTGACGACCGCCACGCCCTGTTCGATGGCGCGGGCTTCGAGTTCGTCATACAGCGCGCCGGCCTCTTCCGGCGCGGGCACGAGCAGGAACCCGTCTTCGCCCGACTCCGCCATGCGGAACACGAGGGTCTGGAATCCGGCGATAACCATCGGGGTGTAGGCATAGGGCGTAGTGGGAAACACCGCTGCGGCTTCTTCCGGGGACTCGCCGGCCTGGTGGGCCAGGAAGATCAGGCTGCGCGGCCCTTCGACACAAAGCTGCGCGCCGCCGCGGCCAACGTCTTCCACCTCGACGTGCTCGAGGAACAGGTGCGTTTCCATACGTTGAAAGACGGCGTCCTTCTGTTGGCGTGCGATGACCGCCCAGAATTCGTCCTCGAAGCGGTGCACCGAAAAGAACGCCTGCACACGCCCCTGCCGATCCAGAAGCGCATGCAGATTGCCCGTGCCGTCGTTCAGCTTGTGCAGGTCGTTCGTGGTCTGATTATGGAGCCACGCAGCGGCGTCACGCCCCGAGAAGCGGAGAATAGTATGGTCCATCCGCCGCCACAGGCCGGCATGTGCGCGCACGGTTTGGTGTTCGTGGAGCAGGCCCATGGCCCCGGCTTACACGGCGAAGGATTCGCCGCAACCGCATGTGGCCGTTGCGTTCGGGTTCTGGAAGACAAAGCCCTTGCCGCGCAGGCCGCTCTTGTAATCGAGCTGAATCCCCTTGAGGTAAATGCCCGACTTGCGATCGATCAGGAATGTCACGGCCCCATGGGAAACCACCTTGTCGCCTTCACGGTGGTTGTCGAACTCGATCACGTAGGAAAAGCCCGAACAGCCACCGCCCTTGACGCCGAGGCGCACCCCTTGTTTGCCCCCGCCCTCGGATTCGGCCAGGCGCTTCAACTCGTCAAGGGCGTCCGCGGTTACGGTGACCAGTGGTTTCGGGGTGCTGGCTTCGGCAGTGCTCATGGTTCGCAGGCTCCATCGCATTCGGGCAATACGCCCGATGCGTAGCAGAGACCGGATGTGCGGTGGGAAAGACTATTCCCCGGCCGCATCGCCCTGAGCGTTTTCGGCGTCCGCCGCCGGCTTGTCCATCAGCCCCTCGAGCACCTCGAGCATGGTTTCGACATCGACGCCATAGGCCATGCAGACCTGCTCGATGGTCTCGAACTGGCTGATGCCGCAATGCGAGCAGCCGCCCAGGTGAAACGCCGCGAACACCTCGGCCACCCGCGGGTGCAGGGCCATGGCTTCGGCTACGGGCATATCCGGTCGAAAATAGCGGTTGTTAGCTTCCAACATAATTGTCTTGCCTCGTTGGGTTGTGTTTCGCTGTCACCACGATGATGGGGTATCATCCTGGCGAAATCAAGCATCGCGCCCCAACTTGCGGGCAATCATCAAAAAGAACACACCCGCTGCGTCGGGAATTCCCGGGAAACCTGCCAGTTGCAATACGTAAAAGCCGCCCGATTCGATGACTTGTCCGGCGGTAGCTGGAAGTGTGTGCGCCTCCTCGGCCGTTACTATGTTGGCCTTCGCCTGCGGCCCGGCGGCGCCGTGCGCGCCATGGACGTCACCTGCGGCCATCAGGGCGCGAATCTGCTCGCGGGAAGTTGCCAGGGGGACGTGGTTACCTGTGTCCGCCACCAATGGCGCTACAACCTGGAATCCGGCGCATGCCTCAACCAGGACGCCCCAGCGCTGAAAGAATACCCGGTGAAGATTGCAGACGGGTGGGTGCTTGTGGGCCTGGGCATGGCGTGACACCAACCTGGGCTCCCGCCCGCAGGCTCTTCGGTGCGTGCTTCGCTCAATGAAGTGGCCGCACGACGGCGCAACGGAAGGCGCTATGGCTGCTACTCGATTTGCAGGGTGTAGTCCGTTGTCACCGCCACTACTTCCGGCGCCTCGCTGCCTTCATGCGGCGTAATGGTGACCGTGTCGCGGGTCGCCGTGATGTCGAACGTCGCGCCCTGGTACTGCATGTCCGTAATCGTGAGCGCCGGCCAATCCGCCGGCAGTTTCGGGGCGATAGACAGGCCATCGGCGCCGGGCGTCACGCCCATGAAGCCATAGAGCATGACCTGCGGCACGAGCACGCTCTCGAAGAACTCCTTATCCAGCCCAAGGCCGCCGGCTGTGCCGCCGCCTTGCAAGTTGCCTTCGTGCGTTTCGTAGTATTGCCGGTAGCCCCCCTCGGCGCGCACTTCCTTGTACCATGCCATCATCTTCGCCAGACGTTGCGCGGCGCTTTCTGGACCGAGCACCTCGATGCGTGCCATCAGATCGAAGAAGGCAAACCCGAGCACCGCGCCGCCGTCCTGCACCTGGTCACCGAACGCCAGGCTTTTCGGTTGCGACCAGAACCAGCCGTAATAGGTGACGTTCCGTTTCGTTGTGGACCGGGGCCCGAACCGCCAATGGTAGATGTCCGCGCCCGTGGCTGTGTCGCCTTCGACGGTGCGCGTGCCGGCAATCCACGCCATGATCTCCGCAGCGTGTTCCTTTGTGGCGAAATCGTAGTAGATGGCCTCGAGGTTCATGAACGTGAAACCGTAGTCGTGCGTCTCGCCCTGATCATCGATGCCGAGCACAAAGCGGCCGTGCTTTTCGTTCCAAAAGATGTCGTTCGCCTTTGCCTTCACCGCCTTGGCCTCTGCACGCAGCATTGCCGGGTCGAACGCCAGTACACCGCGC
Source organism: uncultured Nitrospirales bacterium (assembly GCA_964569295.1). Classification (GTDB taxonomy): domain Bacteria; phylum Hydrogenedentota; class Hydrogenedentia; order Hydrogenedentales; family JAGMZX01; genus CAZMVU01. The sequence continues at coordinate 26,370 of CAZMVU010000036.1, read as the reverse complement.
GGAATGTTCCACGCCGGGTTCGCCGCGATGGCTGCCTCAATTTCCGCCATGCGCCGCAGGGCGTCATAGTAGAGCATCGTGGCGTAGGCGTCCTTGCGGCCGAAGGGGAGCAGGTCCCAGTAGTTATGGCCGATACCATGGCCGTGGCGCAGGTGTTTTTTGCCGTCGTCGTCATAATGAATGCCCGGCTCGCCGTCATGGCCGACCCATGGCGCGACCACGGCCTTCTCTTCCAGCGCCCGGAATTCCTCCATCACGTAGCGCAGCGCAAGCCGCATGCGGCCGATGTTGTCGCGCAGGAAATTGAGATCGCCGGTCCAGCGGAAGTAGTTGCTGCACCCCTGGACAAAGTTGGGATTGTTCGAGGTATGCCGGGTGTCATACTGCGTGAAGAGGGAATGAATGACCACGGGCGTATCGACCGGCGCGTTCTCGATACCGAGCCGCAATTGCGCAATAGTCCCCGTCCATGCGGGATGCGTGTACACAGGCGCCATGACGGTGGCGAGGTTCGAATTCTCCGGCGGTGCGAAGTACAGGCGCTGGCCGGGCGGAAACTCGTCCTGCCCCTCCCGGCGCCAGGCGATGTACGGTTGCGCGCGTTTCCAGTTACCCTCGGCATACCACCGGAGTTGAATGAAGGGCGCCTCGAAGGGATCCACCGCCATCGTGGGCGTGTCAATATGCACTTGCGGTGCGGTCGTTTTCAGTTTCCAGCCCCGGTCGTCGACGGTGTCTCCCGTGACACCTTCCCAGCTCCAGCCGGTGGTGTCCTTCTCTTCGGTGTGGTGCCAGCCGTTGGGGACGTGTTGCAAGGAAAAATGCCAGCCCCATGTGTTTTTCCCCTGCTTCCAGAAAGGGAACGGCCAACCGAGTTGGTGCGCGATCGAGGCGTGTTGGTGTGTGGCGACGTAGCCAGCCTCCGTGATGATGCGGTTCTCGAGGGTGGTGCGCCATGCCGCCGCCATCTCATCGTGTTTCTGCGCCGGCCACAGCGAGGACAACGACAGCCATTCTTCCCAAATGGTCGCCTTGGGGCCGGCGGCGGGATAGTGCAGCCAGAATAGGTGCCGGAGATTCTCCATCGTCTCTTCCTGACCCGGCACGTCGAAGCGGGTGAAATCATCCGGCGGTTTCTCGGCGGCGGCCGGGAAGACACGCAAGACGCATACGGAAATGAGCAATAACGAGAAACAGCGCAACATAGAAATATTCCTTGTATGTTCGGCCGGGAGGGTTGGCCTATGGCCAGCTTTTCAAGAACGGCTCGCGGGTACGCTCGCCCTCCCTACACAAACAACAAAAACAACACCAGCGCGATCTCGATAAAGAAATGCGCGATAAACGGCAGCAGAATGTTGCGCCGCTCCCGGGCCCAGATCGTCGCGATAACGGCGAACAGCCCCATGCCCGCCGCCATGTATACATCGCGGTAGTGGTAGGCCACCTCGATGATGGGCACGAGCACCCAGCCGTACTTGAGCCACTGCGCGTCGAGCCGGCGCAGGAGGAAATAACGGTGCATGAACTCCCAACCCGGTACCCACGACAAATTCCAGAAGAGGGCTACCCAGAAGATCATCCACTTGTTCGAGCCGGGTAGATTGCTTTGGCTCGGGAATTCGGCGCGCAGCGAGGGTATAAACTGGACGAGCACGACCCCGGCGATACCGAACACGAACAACGCGCCAAGCAGCCAGAGGTCCATCTTCTTCCAGCGGCGCGTGCCCAAGGCACCCCAGTCCATGTGCCACAAGCAGATGAGGAACGGCACGAGGAACCAGAAGGTGAACTTGAATACGTCGAAGTTGCGCAGCGGTTGCCACGCGAGCCAGGTATAGAAGCTGGGGGAGAGCCCGGCGTTTTCGATCAGGTCGGCCAGGCCGGCGGGCCGCCACACGAAGAAGCGCCAATCAAAGGGCCACGACGCGCCGGCTGTGGCGAGCAGGTCGACACCGAGAACGATGCCCACATAGGCCAGCGCAAACCATGCGCCGCTCCGGGCGCCGGCAAGGGGGGAGTTTTGTTCGATCGGGTTATCGGGCAATGTTCTTTCCTTCTGTCGTGTTGGGGAACGGGCACACATCATTTAGGGGGCAGCGGGAACATATGGGGGCGCGGGCGGTGCAGATGCTGCGTCCGTGAAAGACCATGTAATGGGAGAAGAGGGTCCAGTGGTCCGCCGGCCATACCTTTTGCAAGTCCCGCTCGATCTTGACCGCATCCGTTTCTTTGGTAAAGCCGAGCCGGCTTGCCACGCGCGTGCAGTGGGTATCCACGATAACGCCCTGCCCACCAAAACACTCGCCCAGCACGACGTTGGCCGTTTTCCGGCCGACGCCGCCGAGCTGTAGGAGTTCGTCCATGGTTCCCGGCACCTGGCCGTTGAATTCTTCGAGCAGCGTCGCACACATGGCGCGCAGGTTTTTCGCCTTGTTCCGGTAGAAGCCGCACGGGCGGATGTCTTGTTCGAGTTCCTCCTGCGGCACGTCGAGATAATCCTGCGGCATGCGGTACTTCTTGAACAAGTGCATGGTCGTTTTGTTCACCCGCTCGTCGGTACACTGCGCTGCGAGGATGGTCCCGGCCAACAATTGGAACGGGCTCTCGAAATTCAGGGTGCAGTGCGCATCGGGATAGGTTGCGGCCAGGCGTTTGTATATCTCTATTGCCCGTGCCTTATTCACGCTCAGCGATGTTTCGACTTTCGCCATGCGAGTAAATCCTTCGCGGTCATGCAGTTCAAGAGGTCTTTCGGTGCGAGCCAGCCCTTGCGCGCGAGACCCACGCCATGGCGCACGTAATCGAGGCCGGCGGTGTCGTGGGCATCCGGCGAGATGGCAAGCTTGACCCCCTTCTCCTGAGCGCGCCGGATGTATCGCCAGTCAAGGTCGAGGCGGTGACAGTTTGCGTTGATCTCGACGGCCACACCGTTGGCGGTGCAGGCATCGAACACCTTCTCGTAGTCGAGCGGATACCCCGCGCGCGTGAGCAGCAGGCGCCCCGAAGGATGGCCGAGCAGGTCGCTCGCGGGATGTTCGACCGCCTTGATGATCCGCGCGGTGGCCTCGGCTTCCAGCATGTCCAGTTTGTTGTGCACCGAAATGACCACGAATTCGAACGATTCGAGAATATCGTCCTCGTAGTCCAGACTGCCATCGGTGCGTATGTCTGACTCGATGCCCTTGACCAGCCGGAAGTCCTTCAGTTTCTTGTTCACGCCGTCGATGGCTGCATGTTGCTCCTGTACGCGATCCGGGGTGAGGCCGTGGGCATAGGCCGCTGACTGGCTGTGGTCGCAGATGACCAGGTAGTCATAGCCGCATTCCTGCGCAGCGGCAGCCATTTCCTCGAGTGTATTGCGGCCGTCGCTAAAGTTCGAGTGGCAATGGAACACGCCCCGCAAATCGTTTTGCGTCACGAGACGGGGCGTTTCCTTCAACGCGAACTCGCCCATGTCCTCCCGCAATTCCGGCGGGATATAGGGCAGGTCCAGCGCCGCGTGGATGTCGTGCTCTTCCGTACACGCAATGCGCGTGTCGTCCTCTTTGAACAACCCATACTCGTTCAGTTTCAGCTTGCGCTCCTTCGCCCGCTGGCGCATGGCCACGTTGTGTTCCTTGCTGCCTGTGAAATGTGCGAGGGCATAGGGGAACTCGGTGTCCGACACCACGCGTAAGTCCACGGCGATGCCGGTATTCGTGACGACGCTGGTTTTCGTGTCCCCCTGGCCGGTCACGTGGTCGATGTCCGGCCACGCCACGAAGTGCGCCATCACGGCCTTCGGATCCGCGCTTGATGCGACGAAGTCGATGTCTTTGATGACTTCCTTGCGCCGGCGCAGGCTGCCGGCGATCTCGATACGCTGCACCGCTGCATGTTCGATGAGGTACTCGCGCAAGGGCAGGGCCACATCTTCCGCATGGTGATACAGGTGGATGCCCTGGTGCCGCCGGTGAAATGCGATGCCGTCCAGCACCTTCTGCTGGAGTTTATCGCTGAAGCCCTTCAAGGTAGCCAGTTGGCCGGCCGTGCAGGCTTGCTCGAGCTTTTCCAGAGAGTCGACGCCGAGTTCGTCGTAGACCGCTTTCACGCGCTTGGGCCCGAGCCCGGGGATGCCCATGATCTCGAAAATAGTGTCCGGGAACTGGGCGCGTAGCTCCTCGAGAAACGCGAGATTACCGGTGGTTACAAGCTCCTCGATTTTCTGAGCGATAGCCTCGCCCACGCCTTTGATCTCGCGCAGGCGTTTCTCTTGCACCAGTGTTTCCAAGTCCTCGTTTACCTGGTTGAGCGTGCGCGCCGCATTGTAGTACGAGCGTGTTTTGAAGGGGTTTTCGCCCGCCAGTTCCATGAGCGCGCCGATTTCCTCGAGCTTCGCCGCCACTTCTTTTTTATTCATGCCGGGTATACCTCAGTTATCTACACGGGAGGTAGAACGACGGATAAACAGCAATAAGAGAAAGGATACATAACAGGGGCCTTGCGTTCATAGGTGATTCAAAACCTGCGTCCTCAGTGTGGGCGGAAGACTGCCAAGCCGAGCAGCAATAATGCCAGGCCCAGGACATTCTGCACGAGGAGGTTCAAGGCGACAAGTCCCCATTGGCCTTCGCGGATGTACAACGCGGAGTCGAAGGCAAAGGTCGAGAAGGTCGTCAGTGACCCCATAAACCCCACAAGCACGGCCACCCTCACCACGTCGTTCACGGGTATACGGTGCTCGACAAGCGATACGAACGCGCCAAACAGAAAGCAGCCCAGCATATTGGCGGCGAAGGTCGGCCAGAGGAGCGACTGCGCCGTGTAATGCCGCATCAAAAGGCTGATAGCGTAGCGGCTCATGGCGCCTGCCGCACCGGCAAGACCGACAAAGAACATATTCAGTGCCATGACAGTACCATGTGTTGAAGCATCCGCGGTTCCCATGGGGCGTGCCGGCCCGCGCCGCCAGCATCGGTTTGCCCGGTCTGAAACGACGGTGGTAGAGTATAAAGGCTTACGTCGAGGTTTGTCGATTGCTGCCCATCCATCAACCGGGGGCCACGCACTTTGTCGAATCATTCCCAGCCCCATGGCCGCAACAGCGTGTTGTACAGGGGGGCATTGCTGGCAGTTATCACGGCAGCAGGCTTGTTTGCCTATTTCACTTGGCCAGCGCTATGGCCGGGACGCGTCCTGGAAGGGCCGTTCTGGGCCAACGTGGGCTATCTGTTTGTGATGTCCCTGCTGAGCTTGATTCAGGTGGTGGCGCTCACCGCGCGCTGGCGCGTTCTTTTACGTGTTCAGGGCATCGCGGCGCCACGGCGCACGCTGCTGGGCGCATGGTTTCGGGGTGCACTGCCCGCGGCCTGGTGCGGTATGACTTTGCTGTATGTCTCGGGCCGGCTGCTTGGAGCATCCCGCATTGAGAGTTCTTTGCGCCACTTTTTGATCACCGTGGCCGTGGTGGGCGTCGTGGGGGCGCTGTATCGTTGGCTCGAGAGTGGGGGACATACCCGCCGCTGGGGCGCGACGCTCTATGTGTCTGTTCTCGGGCGGCTGCTTGGCCTTGTCGCCTTTGCGGTATTGTTCGCGCTGCTGGTGCCGCCTGTTCTGCTCAGCTCCGGCTTGGCATGGGGGAAGCTGCGTCTGTCGATTATGGCTATGGCGATGCTGATTCCCAGTGGCTGTATCGTCGCTGCGTTACTGTCGCCGCGGCTGCTGCCGGCGCTTCTCGGCTTTGTGCCCATGCCGGCGCATACGCGGGAACGAACAGTACAGGTGTTGCTTGGCTATGCGGGCCGTGCGGGTGTGCTCGCCAAGGCGTTGGCCTGGGGCTTCCTCGCCCACGTAGCGTGGTTGCTGATGCTGTTCGCGGCATCGTATCACTTTATGGACAGTCTTGCTTGGCTGCGCGGGCTGCGGGCTGGTGTACTGGCCAACTTCGATCCGTTGGTCATGCCGGTACTGACGGAGGAAGGGCTTCGCGCCTTTGCGCGGGCGGGGGCGGATGGAACCGGGCTTACCCTTTCTTCCAGGTCGGAGGTGCTTGGAAGCGCCGCTGTCATCTGGCTTCTGGCGCCCGGGGCCATCGGCCTTGTCATGTGGGTTAGCCGGCTCGCCCGCTGTATCCCGCCATGGCGCGGTGTCTGGACCTGTACGATACCGCCTGAGTCACGCATTGCCTCGTTGGAAGAGCGCCGCCAGGATCGCCGCTACCTGGCCGTAGCCCTCTATGCCGGGCTACTGGCCGGGCTTATCGGCGGCGCCATAGCCGGTGTTGGCGAAGCGGGCTGGTGTTATCATCGCTGGCTGCACACGGGGCAGGAATTTCAACTGTTCTACTGGGCCCCCTTTTGGTACGGGCTCGTATTTCTCTTTTATGGTGCGGGGCTGGGCCTTCTGATCGGCTTGGCCTGTGTGGCCGTGGGCCGCTACCGCCGGGCTGAAGGTGTGTTTTCGGCGGCACTGGGTCTTACCCTCGCCTCGACGCTCGTGGTCATTGGCCGTTTCCGCTACGCACGCGACGTGCTGGGCGAACAGCCCCTTGCATTGGCCGAGATTGTCGTGCTCCTGACATCGGCGCTGGTGTTGGCCGTTGTTGTAGAGCGGGTGGGGTCCTGGCTGTTGGCGCGCGTGCAGGGCGGGCCGCGCATTGGGCTCGCGGCGGCGCTGATGGTGTATGCGGCGTTGACGGCCGGCGGATTTATGGCGGCAAAGGTGCTGCAGCCTTCCACGGAATCGCCCGCCACCCTGGCTGCGCCGCCCGCGCAAGGGCCCAACATCATCTTTATCGTCGCCGACACCCTGCGCGCGAAGTCCCTGGGCATGCACAACCCCGCCGCCCCCTGCGAGACGCCGGCAATCGATGCCTTTGCGCGCGACGCCGTGCGCTATGACAAGGCCTTCAGCCAGGGGTCGTGGACAAAGCCGAGTTTCGGCTCCTTGTTCACAGGCCGGCATCCGGCGGTTCATGGGGCGTTGGGCAAGAATTCGGTCATGCCGCCTGAACAAATAACCATAGCCGAACGCTTGACCGCCGCCGGCTACTGGACCCAGGGGTTTCCGAACAACCGCAACCTGCTGCCCGAATACGGCCTGCACCAGGGCTTTCTCGGTTATGAGTTTCTTATGCCCAACCTCTACTTCGGGGCCACGTTCAGCTCCGAAGCGCTCACCCTTTATCAGGTGCTGCGGCGCGCCCGTATTGTGGCGCAGCGGCCGCGCGTCGATGTGGAACATTTTTACCAGCCGGCGGAACACGTGACCGATCGGGCATTGGCATGGCTTGACGACCGCCCCGCGCCCAACGCGCCGTTCTTCCTTTTCATGCAGTATATGGACCCGCACGATCCCTATATGCTCCCCGATCGCCGCACCGGCCACTCCTCTGTCTGGCTGAGCTGGCGGCCCGAGGCCCGTTGGCTGGAAGCGTTGACAACGGGTTATCATGCCGACATCGTGCATATGGACACCCATTGGGGCCGTTTCCTGGCGGGACTGCGCGAGCGGGATCTCTATGAGGACACGCTCATAATCTTCACCTCGGACCATGGCGAAGAGCTGTATGAACACGGCGGCTGGTACCACGGCGAAACCTTGTATGATGAAGTGACGCATGTGCCGCTCATTATCCGCTACCCCGGCGGCCCTCATGCTGGCCATGTGGTGGAAGGGCTCGTGCGTCATATTGATCTCGTGCCGGCCATTTTGCGCGTAGCCGGTTTACCCGTGCCTGCGGACTTGCCGGGAACGCCGCTCGTGCACGAGGCTGGGTTGAAGCAAGAGACCGGGCCGCATAGCTTCGCGCAGACCGACCTCCTCGGGGTGGCTGCCACGAGCGTGCGCACCGCCGGCGCCAAGCTTATTTACGCGAATCCGGATAATCCGCGCGGCCTGCCGCCGGTCGCGTTCTTCGATCTTACAGCGGATCCTGGTGAAATGGAGAACCTCGCCGGGACTGGCGATCCACGGAAGTCCGCGTTAGCCACAGAACTAAACAGTTATTCCGACGAGTAACCACCGGCCGGCGCCCGGTATTCGCGCCGATCGGGGTGTTCTTCCGTGCACCCGGCAGCCATTTCCAAGGAACCCATAATAGCCACTATTGACAGGGCGGTTCCCGCGCGATAGGATGCCTCGCGAATTACGGGGAACGCTGCGGTGTCCCGCGTCAATGCATTGCGCGAAATGGAAGTAGTCGCCATGAAAGAATCCAGTATCGCTGGCGCGCCCTACGATGTCGCCATTGTCGGGGCTGGTTGCGTTGGCGCGGCCATTGCCCGGCGCCTGAGCAGCTACGAGTTGCGTGTGGCCCTGTTGGAGCAATGCGCCGACGTAGGTTTCGGTGTGTCCAAAGCCAACTCGGGCATCATCCACGCCGGTTTCCACCATCCGACCACCTCGTTGAAGGCGCGTCTCGAGATTCGCGGCAACCTCATGTTCGAGCAGTTGCACCACGATCTCGGGTTTCCCTTCAAGCGCGTGGGCATTCTCGTGGTGGCCTTCTCGTATGAAGAGATGAAGACTGTCGAGCAGCTCTACGCGCAGGGCGTCGAGAACCGCGTGCCGCTGCTGGAGATATGCAGCCGCGAGCGGATGCTCATGCTCGAGCCCAACCTCAACCCGGACACGGTTGGCGGACTCTACGCCCCGACGGGCGGCATCATCGAGCCGTACCGCTATGTCTTTGCGCTGGTCGAGTCGGCGGTGAAGAACGGCGTCGTGCTGCACACGGAGTTTTGCGTTGCGCGTGCGGCCCATGATGACGGTGTCTACACCATCGAATCCGAGGCGGGGCAGACCGTGCGCGCGCGCCATATCATCAATGCGGCCGGTCTCCATGCGGACGAGCTGTCGGCGATCTTCGGCGCCGAACCGTTCGAGATTACGCCACGCAAGGGCGAGGAATTTCTGCTCGATCGCAAGGCGGCGGGTTTTCCCAACCATGTGCTCTTTCCCGTGCCCGCCCGCCACTCGAAGGGCATTCTCGTGATCCCAACCGTCGAGGGCACAATGATGATCGGGCCCACGGCCACCGAGGTCGAGGCAAAGGAAGACCGTGCCACGAGCGATGAAAACCTCGATACAGTGTTCGCACAGGCCATGCACATGGTGCCGAGTATTTCCCGGCGCGATATCATCACGGCCTTCGCCGGGTCGCGCCCGGTCATGGCCGGCAACGACTTCTACATCGGCGTGTCCACGATGGCCCCGCATTTTATTCAGGTGGCGGGTATTCAGTCGCCAGGGCTCACCGCGTCGCCCGCCATCGCCGAGTATGTAAAAGACCTGCTGAAGCAGGACGGCCTTGCCCTGACCGAAAAGACCCGCTTCGACCCTCTGCTCGAGAATTCGCCGCGGGTGCGCGAGCAGCCGATAGAACGGCTCGAGAACCTCGTGGCGGATGATCCGAACTACGGTCACATTGTGTGCCGGTGCGAGGCGGTGTCCGAGGCCGAGATCATCGAGGCCATTGCTCGCGGTCACACGACGATGGACGGGATTAAGTTCTACACGCGCGCGGGCATGGGGCGTTGTCAGGGCGGTTTTTGCACCTACCGCATTCTGAAGATACTCGCGCGTGAGACGGGTATGCCCATCGATGCGATCACCAAGCGCGGGGGCGAAAGCCGGCTCGTGCTCGGGCGCCTCGGCGTCGGCGCGATCGACGGAGGAGAGCCCGATGCGTGAATTCGAATACGACGCCCTGGTTGTTGGCGCCGGTGCGGCGGGGATGGCGGCCGCGTTGCGCATCGCGAAAGACGGGTACCGCGTCGCCCTGGTCGAACGCGAAGACCATCTGGGTGGTATTCTCCTCCAGTGCATCCACAACGGTTTCGGCCTGCACTATTTCAAAGAAGAACTCACCGGCCCGGAATTCGCCGAACGCTTTGCTACGAGCGTCCGCGAGGCCGGTATTGCCGTCTACCTCGACACCACCGTCCTCGAGATGGATGCGAAGAACGCCGAGAAAAGTGTGATTATTTGCGGTCCACAGCATGGTGTGGCCCAGTTGAACGCCCGCGCCGTGGTCTTGGCGATGGGCTGCCGTGAACGGAACCGGGGCAACCTCGGTATCGCGGGCACCCGGCCGGCGGGCATCTTCACGGCAGGACTCGCCCAACGCCTGATCAACATCGAAGGCTACAAGCCCGGCAAGCGTGTGGTTGTCATCGGCTCCGGCGATATCGGGCTCATCATGGCGCGCCGCCTCACCTGGACTGGGGCCGAGGTACGCGGCGTCATCGAGATTCTGCCGCAGCCTTCCGGTCTTACCCGCAACATCGTGCAGTGCCTGCACGACTTCGATATCCCGTTGTATTTGAGCCACGTTGCCTCGCGCATCGAAGGCAAAGACCGCGTCGAGGCTATCGAGGTAACGCCGCTCGAGGGCGGCACGCCTGTTCCTGAAAAGCGCTTCCGCATCGAATGCGACACCGTGCTGCTCTCCGTCGGCCTCATCCCCGAGAACGAACTGTCGCGTGATGCGGGTGTCCACCTGAACCACGACACGGGCGGGCCGGTGGTCGATGCGCGGCTTATGACCAGCGTCGACGGCATATTCGCTTGCGGGAACGTGTTGCATGTGCATGACCTCGTCGACTGGGCCACCGAGGAGGCGGAGCGTTGCGGCGGGCATGTCGCCGATTACCTGCGTGGCGGCGCGCAGCCCGCCTCGCAAGGACGCGTGCACGCCGGCGCGAACGTGAAATACGTCGTTCCCCACCACTATATGCAGAGCATGGCGAACCGGTTCTCCCTGCGTTCTCTCATAGTGAAAGAGCGTGGCACGCTCACCGTGCGTCACGAAGGTACGCTCGTGAAGTCACGCAAGGTGCGGCACATCAAACCCGCCGAAATGCTGCACATCACCGTTTCGCCCGAGGACCTCGCCGCCATTGGCGCCGACGGCGGCCTGCCCGCCCTCGAGCTCGCCATTGAATAGGAGAACACCCATGGCGAAAGAGATCATATGTCTGGGCTGCCCGAACGGCTGTCACCTTGAATGCACGCGCAAAGAGGGGGGAGAAGTGGCCGTGGAAGGCGCGCAGTGCGAGCGGGGCGTAGAATACGGGCGCGAAGAAATGGTCGAGCCCAAGCGCATCGTAACCGCCGTCGTCAAGACGGATGCCGATTCTGTACCCTTTGTGCCCGTCAAGACCGACAAGCCCGTTCTCAAAGCCTTGATCCCGAAGCTGCTCGAACGGATCTACGCCCGGCCCGTTTCCCTGCCGGTGCGCATGGGCGACACCCTTATCGCTGACTTTGAGAACACGGGGGTGAACGTGGTGTTCACGCGAAGCGCGCCGGGTCTTTGAGTCTCGGTTGCCGGCGCGCTTTTACACCTTCAGCTTCAGCCCGAGGGCGATCCGGAGCACTTCGTGCATTTCGGCGGGGAAGTGGAAGGTGAGCTTTTCGCGCACCGAGGGGGGTACGTCTTCGAGATCGTTCTTGTTGCGTTCGGGGAGGATCACTTCTTTGACCCGTGACCGCGACGCCGCCAACACCTTCTCTTTGATCCCGCCCACGGGGAGCACGAGCCCGCGCAACGTGATCTCGCCCGTCATGGCCACGCGGTTTTTTACACGTTTGCCCATGAAGAGCGAAGCCAGTGCGGTCATGAGCGCGACCCCGGCGCTCGGCCCGTCTTTGGGCACCGCCCCCGCCGGCACATGAACATGCACATCGTACTCGGAGAAATTCGTCCCCTCGAGTGAGAGCGCCTGCGCATTGGCGCGCAGGTAACTCATGGCCGCGGTGGCGGACTCCTTCATCACATCGCCGAGTTGCCCGGTAATTGTGAGATTGCCTTTGCCCGTCATGCGCGTTGCCTCGATGAAAAGTATGTCGCCGCCGGTCGGCGTCCAGGCGAGTCCGACGGCCACGCCCGGCACGCGCGTGCGGTCGACGACGTCCTGAAAAACGCGCTGAGGGCCAAGGTATTCGCGGAGATCGTCGGAACTGATCTTGATGGGCTTCTGGCGGCCTTCAGCGAATTTGCGTGCACATCCGCGGCACACGTTGGCAATCTCGCGTTCGAGGTTGCGCACGCCCGCTTCCCGCGTGTAGGAGGCGATGATCTTGCGCAATGCGGTCTTGTGCAGGGTGAACTGCTTTGCGAGGAGGCCATGCGCTTCCCGCTGGCGGGGCACCAGGTAGCGCCGTGCGATCTCGAGCTTTTCCTCCTGCGTGTAGCCGGGGATGTCGATGATCTCCATCCGGTCGCGCAATGCCCACGGTATGGTGTCGGACATATTGGCCGTGCCGATGAACATAACCTTCGATAGATCGAAGGGCACGTTCAGGTAGTTGTCGACAAAGCTGTTGTTCTGAGCCGGGTCCAGCACCTCGAGCATGGCCGACGACGGGTCGCCCCGGAAATCAGCGCCGAGTTTATCGATCTCGTCGAGCATGAAGACCGGGTTCATCGAACCGGCCCGGCGGATATTCTGGATAATGCGTCCGGGCAGCGCGCCGACGTAGGTCTTGCGGTGACCGCGGATTTCCGCTTCGTCGCGGATGCCGCCCAGCGACATGCGGCAGAACTGGCGGCCCAATGTGCGCGCGATGGATTGGCCCAGGGAGGTCTTGCCCACGCCGGGCGGACCGAGGAAGCACAGGATCGGGCCGGGGGCGTCGGGCTTGAGCTTACGGACCGCGAGATACTCGAGAATGCGCTTTTTCACCTTGTCCAGCCCGTAGTGGTCTTCGTCGAGAATGCCGGCGGCATGCTCGATGTCCAGGTAATCCTCGGTCACGTGTCCCCAGGGCAGCTCGATAATGGTATCGAGATAGGTCACGATCACATGGTATTCCGCGCTCTGTTCGTGCATTCGCTCGAGCCGGTCCAGTTCACGCAGGGCTTCTTTGCGCACTTCTTCCGGTGCATCGAGTGCCTCTATCTGCTCGCGGTACTGTTCCGTCTCCGATTTGTCGCCCGCGCCCTCGCCGAGTTCTTCCTGGATGGCCCGCATCTGTTGACGCAGGTAATATTCGCGCTGCCCTTTGTCGATGTTGCTTTTGACTTCGTCGCGGATTTTTTGCGAGGCCTCGAGCACTTGGATCTGCCGCTCGAGCAGGTGGGTGAGCTTTTCGAGCCGCTCGCGCGGGTTCCGGGTCTCGAGCAGATCCTGCCGTTCCTCGACCGATGCCCCGAGATTGCCCGCCACCAGATCCGCGAGGAAGCCCGGCTCGTCGATGCTGTCGACCACGGTGCGGGCACCATCGGGGATATTGGGCGACAGTCCAATGAGGCGGTGCATCTGCTGCTTGACGGTGGTGGCGAGCGGGGCAAGTGTTTCGGCGCTCACGGCGACATCGTCGATCGGGTCTATCTTTATGACGTAATAGGGCTTACGCTGGACGAGTCCCGCCACCTTGAAGCGCTTGAGCACCTGCATCAGGACATTGATGCCGCCTTCTTCGAGGTGCTGCCACTCGTATATCCGCGCGATACACCCCACTTCGTAGGCATTATCGAGGCTGATTTCCGGCGCATCGGCGTCGCGGGCGGTGAGCAAGGCGAGAAAGCGGTTGCCCCGGGCGGTCTCCTCGATAAGCTGTATCTCGTTGTCCGTCGTGATCCGTATTGGCACGAGTGACATGGGGAACACGACCTGGTCGCGGATAAACAGCAGCGGGAGGGTATCCGGGAAATCCGGGGCGGCCTTGGCCGGAAGAAGATCTTGGTTAGCATCGTTGTCGTTCATAGGTTCCCTTATTGCAAATGGGTAGCGGCGGAGATTTCAAGCGAAACCCAGGGAATGTCCCCCGAAGTGCGGATGCGTCACCGGAGATTATAGAAACCGGCACTTGCGAAGTGCAAGATCCCGGCTCAGCGGGAGCCATTCCGATGCGCAAGATGTTTTTTTCAGCGGTCGCAATCGTTTTCCTGTATCTGTTACACTTCATCAACCTTTCCCGCTGGATGTTCTTGACGGGATGATTTCGTGTTTTGGAGGTACGAATGCGCCATAAGAACTATCGCGTTGAATTCATGACCCTGTTCGCATTTCTCCTTGCGGCAGCGCTATTGCTGAGCAACGGGTTTGTGGCCCGAATTAACGCCCAGTCTGAAGAAGATGTCTACCGTCAGCTTGAGCCGCTGGGGGTAGTGCTGGATGAAGTGCAAAAGCAATATGTACGCGAGGTCGAGATTGACGAGCTGGTGGAAGGCGCCTTGTATGGCATCATGAGCTCGCTCGACTCGCACTCGTCGTATTTGTCGGCAGATGATCTCGAGCTTATGAAAGAGGACACCACCGGCGAGTTCATGGGTATCGGGGTGAGCATCAAGCTGGATGACCGCGAACGGGTGACGGTTTTCCAGCCTATCCCGAATTCGCCGGCCGCCGAGGCGGGCCTCAAGCCATTTGATATCGTCGCCGAGATCGATGGCGTCTCGACGGCCGACATGACGTTGGAGGATGCGGCGGAGCGCATCCGTGGGCCCCGCGGCACGAAGGTGCAACTCACGATTCTACGGCCCAAGGAAAGCGAAGACGAAGAGCCCGAGGTGATCGAGTTCGAGGTGCGCCGTGACCGTGTGCCCCTCGCGAGCATCAAGGAGGAGCGCCTGCTCGATGATGGCATAGGCTATGTGCGCCTGAGTGATTTCAAGCAGAGCACGGCCGATGAGCTGGAAGACACGCTGCGCGGTTTTCTGGACGAGGGTATGCGGGCGCTTGTGCTTGACGTGCGCTGGAATCCGGGCGGCCTGCTTACAGCTTCCCAGGAGGTGAGCGACCTCTTCCTGCCGCGCCGCACGTTGGTGACATATACCAAGGGCCGTGAACGGAACAGCCGCAAGAATCCCGATGACCTGGAGCTCTACACCGATGGTAAGCCGTTGCTTCCCGAGGACTTCCCGGTGGTTATGCTGGTCAACGAGCAGACAGCCAGTTCGTCGGAAATTGTCACGGGCGCGCTGCAATTCTACGAACGCGCGATCATTGTGGGGGAGAAGACCTTCGGCAAAGGGAGTGTGCAGACGATTATCCCCCTCGAACGCCCGGAAAACACAGCGTTGCGCCTGACCACCGCGCTCTATTACACCCCCGGCGATGTTACCATCGATAAGAACGGCATCCTCCCGGATGTCACGGTGGAGATGGAATGGGAGCAGGAACGTGCCCTGGGCCGGCAGATGTATGAGTCCTTTGCGGACGACCCGGACATGATGAATGAGCAGAACCATGGCAGCGTGACTGGAAACGAGGTCACGGAAGATACGGTGGAAGACATTCAACTCGAGAAGGCCGTCGAGATCCTGAACGAGAGCGATGTTTGGGAGGAGCTCATCGACAAGTACCACCGCGCCACCACGGAAACCCAGATGACTGCGGCGGAAGCCAAAATCCGTGCGCAAAAGCTGACGGGTCAGGAAAGCGCCCAGGAAGAGGGGGGCGGGGCCGAGTTCATGACTCCCGACGCCGAGCGTATCGACAAGTCGCTGGAAATGCCTTCGGATGAAATCCCCGAAGCGGCGCCGGCCGACGTGGAATAGCAACAGGAAGGAACCGGCATGCGCCACGACGGACGCGCCGCGGACGCCTTGCGGCCGATCGGGATTACCCCGGGCTTTATCGAGACAAGCGCGGGGTCGGTGCTCATTGCCTACGGACGCACCCGCGTCATTTGTACAGCCAACTTTTCGGAACGTGTGCCGGGGTTCCTGCGCGACTCGGGTTCGGGCTGGGTAACCGCTGAATACAGCATGTTGCCAGGTTCGACCACCGAGCGCACCGACCGAAGCAAGGCCAGCGGCGGCCGGGCCCAGGAGATCAGCCGGCTCATTGGCCGCTCGTTGCGCTCCGTGGCGGATCTCAAGAGCTTGGGCCCCTGCCTGGTCAACATCGATTGCGATGTGATCCGGGCTGACGGCGGTACCCGCACCGCCGCGATTACCGGTGCCTATGTCGCGCTCTATGAAGCCCTGCGCTCGGCTGTCGAGAAGAAGAACATTCCCCGTATCCCACTGCGGACGGCCTGTGCGGCCGTGAGCGTCGGCATTATCGAGGGCACCGCCCTGCTCGATCTCGATTACCGGGAAGACTTCAGGGCGGAAGTCGACATGAACCTTGTCATGGACGAGGCCGGCAATTATATCGAGGTGCAGGGTTGCGCGGAAGGGCAGCCCTTCTCGCGCAACCAACTCGATGCCATGCTCGATCTCGGGCGTAAGGGTACGCGTGCGCTCATGCACGCGCAGCGGGAGACGTTGGGTCTTGACTAAAACGTTGCTCATTGGATCGAACAACCGCAAGAAGGCCGCGGAATTGGCTACGCTCCTGGATGGGCTTCCCTGGGAAGTGATGTCCTTGGGCGATTTCCCGCCTGTAGCGGAGCCAGTGGAAGACGCGAACACCTTCGAAGAAAACGCGGTCAAGAAGGCGCGCTACTACAGTGAACACTACGCGGTGGCGTGCGTCGCGGATGATTCCGGGCTTGTGGTCGATGCCCTTGACGGCGCGCCCGGGGTCTATTCGGCGCGTTACGCGGGCCCCGAGTGCAACGACGAGGCGAACATCGAAAAGCTGCTCGATGCCCTGGCGGCAACTCCCTGGCATGAGCGTACGGCGCGGTTCGTGTGCTGCGCGGCGTACATCGAGCCGGGGATGGACGAGCCGCATGTGGAGACCGGGACGGTCGCGGGCCATATCTGCGTGGAGCCTTTCGGTGATAATGGGTTCGGCTACGATCCCGTGTTTGTGCCCGAAAATCACGATTGCACCTTTGCGGAGATGCCGCCGGAAGAGAAGCATGCCATCAGTCACCGGGGGCACGCGTTCGAGAAGCTGCGCGCCTACCTGGAAGCGCGCCCATGATCCATGTGCCGCCGGTGCCGGCGGGAATAGCTGAGGCGGTGGCCGCATTGCGCCGAGGTCATGTGGTGGCATACCCCACCGAGACGGTTTACGGCCTCGCCGTCGACCCCTGGAACGAGCCCGCCCTCGAAAGGCTGTACCACGTGAAGGGGCGGCCCGCGCACAACCCGGTGCTCTTGGCCGTGGCCGATGACGCCCAGTTGCAGGCGGTGGTGGCAACGGTCCCCGCAGCTGCGCGGCCTTACATGGCGGCCTTCTGGCCGGGAGCGCTCACCCTGCTTTTCCCGCGCCATCCCGAGTTGCCCCAAGCGGTGACGGCGGGCGCTTCCAAAGTGGCGGTGCGTTGTCCAGCGCATGAAGTCGTGCGTCAACTGTGCCGGGCGTTTGGCGGCGCTGTGACGTCCACTTCTGCCAACCACGCGGGCATGCCGCCGGCGCGGACACCGGCGGCGCTGGCGCAACTGCAAGGAGTGTCCGTGGTTATCGATGCCGGTCCCCTGCCCGAATGTGCGCTTTCAACGCTGTTCGACCCGGAAACGGGGGAGATCCTGCGCGCGGGTGCTATCTCTGCGGCGGAATTGGCGCGGGTATGGGCGCCGGATTGAGCCGGGCGATGGGCGCGTTGACTGCTTTTTCACCCCTTTGGTATGATTTGCGGACATCGGGGCGCTGTGTGATTGCGGGCTTCGGGGCAAAGGTCCGCCGTCAGGTGCCTTGCGCTTCATAAGCAATAGTTTCCCGGCCGGCTATTAGAAAAGGAAGGGCGTTGCTCTTTCTCCGGCATGTCCGAGCCCTGGCGGGCGCATCAGCGCGGCCGTGCTCCGGGATCAGTCAGCATGCTGGCAGGGTTGGGATTGTCCCTGTTTACCGCGCCTGCGCGCTTGAAGGAAAGGCTGGTACTTGTGTCTGTTGTTGTTGCCACCGAGAAGCTTACCAAGATATACGAGGGCGCCTTACGCGGGCAAGATGTGACCGCCCTCGAAGATCTCACGCTCGCCATTGATAGTGGCGAGATTTTCGGTTACCTCGGCCCGAACGGCTCGGGGAAGACCACCACAATCAAACTGCTGTTGGGGCTCATCTTTCCGACCTCCGGCAGCATGGAAATCATGGGCTCGAAGGATATCGGCGCCCACCGGGTGCGTCAGCAGATAGGCTACCTGCCGGAAGGCGCTTATTACCCGGATTTCCTGCGTGGCGAGGAGATCATCCGCTTTTATGGGCAGCTCTATGGCCTGGGCGGCAAGGATCTCGAACGGCGCATCGACGCCGTGCTCGACACGGTAGGCATGACCTACGCGCGCAAGCGCATGTTGAAGGGCTACTCGAAAGGCATGCGCCAGCGCATTGGACTCGCCCAGGCGTTGGTGAGTGACCCGCAGATTCTAATCCTCGACGAGCCGACCACCGGCCTCGACCCTATCGCGCGCAAGGAAATCCGCGACATTCTCGCGGGCCTGCGCGACGAAGGGAAAACCCTGCTCATATCGAGCCATGAGTTGCTCGAGGTCGAGATGATCTCGAACCGGGTCGGCATTCTCTCCCGCGGCCACCTGCAGACGATTGGCACGCTCGATGAGCTGCTGGCGGAACGGGAGGTGACGATCACGGTTTCTGGAGAGCCGGCCCGCATCGCGCAGATGGAGGAGGCCGGCATGACCATCGACGACCAGGCAGGCGGCCGTGTGCGGCTGCGCGTGCCGGACTCGAGCCACGTGTACGATGCGTTACAGCGTTGCAAGAGCGCCAACCTCACCCTGGTGCAGGTGGCGCCGCGGCGCGAAACCCTCGAAGAACTTTTTGTGCGCGTCATCGGCGACGCCGAAGCCACCGCGAAGGAAGTGAGCCCATGAGCAACGCAAACACCCTCATGATAGCCTTTCGCGGACCATTGACGATTGCCCAGTACACTTTCCGCGAGGGCATCCGCAAGAAGCTGCTGGTGGGGTTTCTCATTCTCAGTCTGCTGGTCATCTTCGGTTCGAGCTTCCTGGGCGCCTTTCTCGATCCGGCCACGGTGGGCGATGTCGAGTCGGACATTAACCTGAAGCTGGTGAAGGACATCTGCGTGACCACGATCAGCATTTTCGGCGTGCTGATCACCATCTTTATGTCGGCCATGGCAGTTCCCACCGAACTCGAGAACCGCGTCATCTACACCGTCCTTTCGAAGCCGGTGCGGCGGTTGCAGTATTTGCTGGGCAAGTTCATCGGCGTGCAGTTCATCATTATCATCAATCTGGCACTCATGGGCGGACTGTTCTTCATGGTGCTTTATATCCGCCAGGGCATCCTTCCCACGCTGCTGTTGTGGTCCATCTTCCTGACCTACTTCGAGTTTCTCATTGTGTCGGCGTTCACCTTCGCCTTGTCCTGCGCCGCCACCAGCGCCATTTTGCCGAGTATCGGCGGGCTGTTCATCTGGATTACGGGCAGCCTGGTCCAATACCTGGGCGGCGTGCAGTTGCGATCGGGCTGGGTGGCCGGCGACTGGCAGGACCTTGTACAGAACTTCAGCGGCGAGAAGTTTATCGGTGCCACCGCCTATGCGTTGAAGAATGTGCTGCCGAACCTGCAAATGTTCAGTCTCAAGACGCAGATTCTCGAGCGCATGCCCAATGACCCCCCGACGGATGTACAGCTTCCGCGCCTGGCGGCCTATGGCCTGGCCTATGGGATTTCGGGGTTCATACTCGCCTACTGGATTTTCCGGCGTAAGGAGCTTTAGCCCATGCGGGACGCGCGCGCACATCTCCTGATCGCCGGCTTGTTGGTCGTCTTCGTGGCCATTGGTGTCTGGTTTGGCGGCAGCTTGCAGCATATCCGCGAGGCGGAGCAGTTCTACCGCTGGCTGCTCGGGGTGAGTGCGGATATCTTCCTCGATGAGCAGACGGAGGCTGAGCAGAGCAACGCGGCCGATCTCGCCTTTGATCGCGCGGCCTCGAGTCTCTCCGGTTTTGCGCTCGCGAGCACCACGCCCGGCCCTCTTGGCGCGCCTGCCTCGGCCCTTGGCTATGCGGCTGCGGTATCGGCGCGTTTGCCCGTGCGCAATGCCGCCCGCCCGCAGGACTATCCGCTTTTCAAAGCGGTCCTTGCCAAGGCCAACCCCGAGTTCGACAGCGATGCGGATTCCTTGTCCAATGCCCGGCTTGTTGAGATGATTCAGGAGGGCGGGCACGAGGAGAAGGTTTGGGAACTTGCGCACAGCGCGTTGCTGGCCGAAGAGCGGGCGCAGTTTTTAGCGCACCGGCGCGCTGGCCGCCTCGAGTTTGCCCGTGATGTTGATATCGCCGATGCGCAGAGTTCGGGGGTGAGTCTGTTCAACCTCTTCTTCGGGTTCAGGAAGGTAGCGGCGAATTTCGTTTGGATGGAAGTCGACCGTTTCTGGCATATGGGCATGGAGCACCGTATGCTCCCGCTCATGAAAACCACCGTTACGCTCGATCCAAACTTTGTCGATGCCTATCTGGTCGGTGCGTGGCACTTGGCGTATAACGTTACCGCGAAGCTGCCGGAAACCCCGCCCGAGCAACGCGAGTGGCTGCCCGAGGAAAACGCACTGGTGGGTGAGAAGGGCAAGTTTTACTACCGCGCAGTGGAATACCTCGAGGACGGCATCCGCAACAATCCACGCAATTACAAGCTGCATTTCGACCTTGGTTTCGCGGTGTATCGCGAAAAGATCGAGGACTACGAGCAGGCCGTCAAGCACCTCGAACGCGCCGTCAGCCTGCCGCACGAGCGATGGGTGCCGCGCCAGCTCTTTATTTGCTATGAGTTGAACGGCCAATACGAAGAGGCTATGCGCGGCTGGCAGAAATATGCCCAGCGCTTCCCCGAGAATGTGGTGGCGCCGCGCTTTGTACAACGCAACGAGGCCCTCATGCTCGAAGAACGTGCCGACAATTTGGCCGATACCGCCAGCGGCACCGAGGATCCGGTAGAGAAGGCGGAGTTGCGCCGGCGCGCCTTCGAGGTCTATGAGCAGGCGCGGGAGAAGTTCGAGGCGATCGGTGACGCGTTTGCGCGTGCGCACACCTCGATGATTGACGCGAAGGTGAATGCAGCCCGCGGGAACTATGCAGAGGGTGTAGCCCTCCTTGAATACGCGCGCCTCGAGAGTGGTTACGTCTTCGATGAAGCGTCGGATATGATTATCGAATACAAACAGAAGGCGGACATGCCGCTCACACTCAGTGAGCAGATGGCCGTCGAGCAGAAACGCGACTTGCAGCGTGCCCGTGCGCAGGCGCGCGCCCGCGCCAGGGCCGAGTAACAGCGGATGCAGCGCCGATGCTGCTGCCAGGGAAGACACGAAGAAGCAAATAGAGGAACTGTCCTCGTGAATTTCGGAGCAGCGATTGGCCCTTTCGTTGCGGCGTTACGGAACAAAGCCGGGCGATTTCACAATCAGGTCGAGTTTGTTCTGCATCTTCGCCGCTGTAGTTTTCGCGATAGACAAAGCTATGCACCCCGAACAGACAAGGATCGAGCCGGTGAACGACCCGTTGGAAGAACGCCTGAGCCGCAACCATGCGGAGGTTTGCGCGCGTGTGCGGCGTGCGGCGGAACGCGCGGGCCGTGACCCGGGGAGTATCCGGCTTGTGGCGGTCACGAAGACCGTGGGGGTTGAGGAGATCAGCGTCCTCGCGAACCTGGGCGTGACCGAGTTCGGCGAGAATCGCCTGCAACCAGCGCAACCGAAGATCGAAGCCTTGCGCGCGCGCGGGCTGACGTGGCATATGCTTGGGCCGGTGCAACGGCGCAAAGCGCGGGACGTGGTTACCTTGTTCGATTATGTGGACGCCGTAGACCGTGTAGCTGTGGCAGAAGCCCTGGACAAGCGATGCGCGGAGCTGGATACCCGGAAAGCCGTGCTGATCGAGGTGAATGTGTCGGGGGAGGAGCAGAAGCATGGTTTCACGCCGTCGGCGTTGCCCGAGACTATTGCGGCCATGCGCGCGTGTGAACGGCTCGACGTGCAGGGGCTCATGACGATGGCGCCTTTTGGCGCCGGGGAACTGGTCTTGCGCAAGGTGTTTGCCAGCCTGCGAGACCTGTGTGAGGCGCATGGCCTGCCGGAAATCTCGATGGGCATGTCGCAGGATTTCGAGGTGGCTGTGGAAGAAGGCGCCACGCAAGTGCGCATCGGATCGGCGTTGTTCCAATAGCAGGCGCACGGGAACACAAGAGCTCGCGAAGCGCTGGCTGCGCTTGCAGCCAGAACGGTGCGGCAGCATAGGACAGCCGGAGAATCGCACCAGTGGCGGACGGATAGGGTTTGGCGGCATCCCGCTTGGCGGGGGCCGGACTTATGTTTCTTAGCAGGGGAGAAGAATGAAAGCGCAATTGGAAGCGGTACGCGATGCCGCTATGGAAGCTATCGGCGGCGCCCAGGATCTCAAGGCGCTCGAAGACGCGCGTGTACGCTATCTCGGGCGCAAGGGCAAAGTCACGGAAATCCTGCGTGGCCTTGGCCAGGCCCTGCCGGAAGAGCGCCCCGCTCTCGGTCAGATGGCCAACGAGGTGAAACAGGCCATTGCGCAGGCGCTCGATGAGAAGAAGGCCGCCCTCGCGTCTGCCGCCGCGACCACCCGCGCGAAGTCGGAAGCGGTCGACCTGTCGCTGCCGGGGCGCCGCCCACGCAAGGGGCACATGCACCCGATCAACCAAGTGGCCGATGAGATCGTCCATACCTTCGCGGAACTTGGTTACCAGGTTGCTACGGGTCCGGATGTCGAAACCGAGTATTACAATTTCGACAGCCTCAACACCCCGGCCGACCATCCCGCGCGCGATCTGCACGATACCTTCTTCGTGAAGCCGGGGGTTGTTTTGCGCACGCACACTTCGCCGGTGCAGATGCGTGTCATGGAACAGACCGAACCGCCGGTTGCGGTGGTGGCGCCGGGGCGTGTGTACCGGGTCGACAACGACGCCAGCCACAGCCCGATGTTCTTCCAGATCGAAGGGCTGCTCGTGGACGAGGGCGTCACTATGGCGGATTTGAAGGGGACGCTCATGCTTTTCGTGAAGCGGTTCTTTGGCGAGGAATTCAAGGTGCGGTTCCGCCCGCACTTCTTCCCGTTTACCGAGCCGTCGGCGGAAATGGATATTTCATGCTCGCTGTGTAAGGGCAGTGGTTGCCGCCTGTGCAAGTATACCGGGTGGCTCGAGATTTTGGGGTGCGGCATGGTGCACCCGAACGTTTACCGCTACGCCAACTACGACGCGGAGCGCTACACCGGTTTTGCCTTCGGCATGGGCGTGGACCGCATAGCCCTGTTGCGCCATGCCATCGACAGCATCAGCCATCTCTACGACAACGACCTGCGGTTTCTGGAGCAGTTTTAACATGCGTGTATCTCTCAATTGGCTCAAAGATTACGTGAAGACCGATCTCACCCCCGAGGATCTCGCTAAAAAACTGACCATGCTCGGCCTCGAAATCGAGGCGGTCGAACGCCCGGGCGCCGACATTAGCAAGGTCGTCGTTGGGCAGATCGCGTCCATCGATCCGCATCCGAACGCCGACAAGCTGGTTGTGTGCAAGACGGATGTCGGCCAGGGCGAGCCACTGCAAATCGTATGCGGCGCCACGAACATGCAGCCGGGGGACAAAGTGCCCACGGCCGTGGTGGGCGGCACACTCGTGGGCGGCTTCACGATCACCAAGCGAAAAATGCGCGGAGTCGAGAGCCACGGCATGATGTGCGCGCCCGATGAACTCGGCCTCGGCGACGACCATGCGGGTCTGCTCCTCTTGAACCCGGATATCCCCGTGGGCGCCGACGCGAAACCATACCTGGGCCTCGATGATGTCGTCTTCGACATCGAGGTTATTCCCAACCGGGGCGACTGGGCCAGCATGATTGGTGTCGCCCGGGAACTGGCCGCCCTGTTGGCGCAGGAGCTGACGCTGCCCCAGGTGCAGGTGACGGAGAGCGGTCCGCCTGCCGCGGAGCTGTCGTCGGTCACGAACGACGCTGCGGACCTTTGCCCGCGTTATTGTGGACGCATTGTCACGGGCGTGCGGATCGGCCCCTCGCCCCAATGGCTGTGCAACCGCCTTGTCGCGGCTGGCATGCGCCCCATTAACAACGTGGTCGACATCACCAACTATGTGCTGCTCGAGACCGGCCACCCGTTGCACGCCTTCGACTACAACCTGCTTGCCGAGAAGCGCATTGTGGTGCGCCGGGCAAAGCCGGGCGAGCCCATGACCACGCTGGACGGCCAGCAGCACACGCTCGAGCCGGAGATGCTGGTCATTGCCGACGCCGCGAAGCCGCAGGCGCTGGCGGGCATCATGGGCGGCGAACACAGCGAAGTGGGGGAGCGCACGACCGACATTTTTCTTGAAAGCGCCTACTTCGACCCCATCAGCATTCGCCGTACGGCCCGGGCATGCAATCTGGTCACCGAGTCCTCCCAACGCTTCCAGCGCGGGGCCGACCCGGAAATGGCGCGCTACGCCATCGACCGCGCCGCACAGCTCATGCATGAACTTGCGGACGGCACGGTGGCCCCCGGCGTGATCGATGCGTATCCGGACCGGATCATTCAGCGGGAAGTGCGGTTGCGCTATGAACGGAACAATGCCGTGCTGGGCGTGGATGTGGCGGCGGCCGATCAACGGGCGTACCTGGCCCGGCTGGGGTTCGAGCCGATAAAGGAAGACAACGAAGGTGTCACTTGGCAGGTGCCCACTTGGCGGCACGACGTCACACAGGAAGCCGACCTCATCGAAGAGGTGGCCCGGCTCTACGGCTATAACAATATCCCGGCTACGCTGCCCCGGGTGCGCCCGGTGGAGAAGCGCTTCGCGCCCGAAGACAAAAAACTGCGCGAACTCCGCCGGTTTCTCGTGGCGCTTGGTCTCACCGAGGTGTATCACTGGACATTCTCGTGCTCGGAGGAAGTGAACAAGGCGAAGTTGCCCGCGCACCATGCCGATATGGTCGCGCTCCAGAATCCGTTGTCCGAGCGGCATGCGGCCATGCGCACCACGCTCATCCCCGGCTTGTTGTCGAATGTGGCGCACAATCTAAACCGCGGTGTGCGCGCCATTTCCACCTTCGAGCTCGGGCCAGTGTATGTGCCTGTTGCCGGCCGGCAACTCCCGCGCCAGCTCTGCCACCTTGGCGTCGCAATGTGCGGGATCGCCGGCGCGAATCACTGGAGCACGGAAAGCCGCCGCGTGGACTTGTTCGACCTGAAGGGAATTGTCGAGTCGCTGGCGGACTATGCGGGCGCCGATTTGGCCATTCGTGCGCTCGATGCAGAGACTTTCCAACCTGGCCAGGCGGCGGAGGTCGTTATCGGCGGCGAGTGCCTGGGCCAGTTCGGCAAGGTGGCGGAGCCGGTGGCGGATGCCTTTGACATCGAGCACGATGTGTTTTTGCTCGAGTTGACCGTGGATGTCTTGCTGCACCGTACCGTGGCGCCGGCCACGTTCACGCCCGTTCCTGCGTTTCCCGCATCGTTGCGGGACATGGCGGTGCTTGTGGATGAGGAGGTCCCTGCCGGAGACCTGTGCGCCGCAGCGCAGAAAGCCGGTGGGAAGCTGCTTCATTCGGTGTCAATCTTCGATGTATACACTGGCAAGCAGATTCCCCCCGGCAAGAAGAGCGTGGCCCTCGAGTTTGTCTTTCAATCGCCGGAGCGCACGCTGACCGACAAGGACACGCAAAAAGCCTGGGACAAAATCCTGCGGTCCCTGGAGAATCAGTTCAGCGCCGAGCTACGATAGGTTTCGGGCAGCCTGCGAACGCGGTGTCTCCTGGGTGGGCCTTTTCTCGGAAGCGGTGGTGAGAATGAAAAGACATGCGGACGCGCTGGCGCCCGGGTTTGCTGCCGGCCAAGAAGAACGTCCAAGGATTGAGGCTGCCATGTTTTCAGGAAAAGGTTGGCGATGAATCCCATCCTCAAGCGGCAGTTCGAGCAAATAGATGCCGCGCTTGATGATCTCGAGGCGGGGGTCAAGGCTTTGAATAGCGGTCTGGCCGGACAACGCGCGCGTTATGAAGCGCTCATGCAGCGTTTCTGGAGCCAGGGCCGCGAGCTCGCCATCCAAAAAGATGCCGCCGAACAGGCCGGCGAGTTGCGTCGTGAGAACAAAGCACTGCACGAACGCGAAGCACGCGTGCGCCAGGGACTCGGTCGTCTCCTCGAGCAAACGAAGGCCCTGGGCGCGGATTTTCTGTCATGAGTGAAGCGTCGATAACGGTGCGCATCGGGAAGGTGGACCTGCGGGTGCCCGTGTATCAGGACGAGGCGGCCACGCGCGCCCTGGCTGAGGAACTTTCCGGCCGGCTTGCGGAAATCGAACAGGCCAGCGACCGCATCGACACGCCGGCCTTCATGCTTACCCTTGCCTACGAATGCGCGGTCGATGCACGGCAGGCGCGTGCGGAGTTGGCCAGGGACACGAAGGACATGCTCAAGGCCATGGACGCCCTGCGCGAACGTGTACAACGCTTAGCGGCCTCGCTTGAAGCGCCGCCGCCCGATCCGGACGTCTAGGAAGGCCGGACCATGTCTGGATTCCCCGGGTTTT
>CAZMVU010000035.1:0-30760 GCA_964569295.1 uncultured Nitrospirales bacterium | reverse complement strand
CTAGTAATAAATGCTTGCATGTCAAGGACTTACGAAAAACTGGGGATCACTCAGGGGCAGGGCGGGTTTGCTTGACAACGATTCCGCCAGCGGTAGGGGCATCAGGGCGCGCAAACCGGCCGGGGTCAGGCTCTCGGCGGCGAGTGTGGCGAGGTGGCTCTCCTCGAGGGCGTAGTAGCGGGCGGTGCCGGCCTTGCGCTGGGTGACCAGTCCCGCTTCGGCGAGCCGTGCGAGGTGATGCGACACGGTAGCCGGGGTGAGGCCCACACCCCGGGCAAGGGCGCCGGCCGGCCGTTCGCCATGCGCGAGCAGGGCCAAGAGCTGCAAGCGGCTCGCGTCGCCGAGGGCCTTGCACGTGCGCGTGACCGTTTCGATCCGCGCCGCATCGCCGCCATCGCCATAGGGAGAACGTTGTTCCATGGGCTGTCTCCTGCGTGGTGCCGCGTGTTGTTTTGATATATACCGAATGAAAGCGGCGCGGTGCAAGCGGCCCGCCAAAGAGCAGTGCGGTCCGGCGGCCACGTAGCGCCCGGGCGCCATGCCGGGCGTCCATGGTTTGTGCATGCCCACATAGCTGTTTTTTGCTTTGGCGGGGGATGGAGACGCGCCCTTTGATGGGAACCGGCCGGGGGTATTGCGGTATTATGCCGGTTTTTGAAAGGAACCCCTCTCCATGCTTACACCCATCGCGCCGGTGCGCGCTGAAATACTGATGATCGGAACCGAGCTGTTGCTGGGCCAGGTGCAGGACACGAACGCCACGTATATGGGGCAGACCCTGGCGTCGCACGGGATTCACCTGTATCAGAAGACGACCGTGGGCGATAATTCGGCGCGCATCTGTGCCGCCCTCGAGCTGGCGCTGAGCCGGAGCGATGTCGTGCTGTGCAGCGGCGGCCTGGGTCCGACGGAAGACGACATTACGCGGGAGTGCGTGGCCAAGGTACTGGGCCGGAAAATGGTGTACCGCGCGGCGTTGTTCGAGGCGATTCGTGCGCGGTTTGCGCGGTTCCGGCGGACAATAACGGCGAATAACAAGAAACAGGCCATGCTGCCCGAGGGGGCAGAAGCCATCGATAACCCCTATGGCACGGCGCCGGGCGTGTTGGCCGCGGATAGGCGCGGCACGATCATCTGCATGCCGGGGGTGCCGTCGGAACTGAAACCCATGCTCGAAGAGCGGGTGCTGCCGTACCTGCGGGAGCGTTTCGGACTGGCGGGGGTATTGCACTACCGGGTGCTCAAGGTGGCGGGGGTGGGCGAGTCGCGGATCGACAGCATGATTGGCGACATAATCCAGGCGCAGGAGAACCCGACCGTGGGGTTGCTGGCTTCGCCGGACGTGGTGCGGGTGCGTATCGCGGCGTATGCGGAAAGCGTGGAGGCGGCGCAGGCGTTAATCGCGCCGGTGGAAGCACAATTGCGAAGCCGCCTGGGGGGGCTGGTTTATGGGGCGGACGCCGATGTGCTCGAGGGCGTGGTGAACCGGCTTCTCCACGAGCGTGGCTGGACCTTGGCGGTGGCGGAAACGCAGTCCGGCGGCATGCTGGCGCAGCGGCTGGTGGCGGCCGATGCCGACCGGTTCGTGGGTGCGCGGATTGTGCCGGGGAAACGGGGTGCTTCGCCGGAAGATGCCATTGACTTGGCGCATGAAATAATGGTATCCTGCAACACTCACTGCGCCATCGCGCTCTTGGCGGATTCTGTGGAGGAACGTAGCTGGGGCGCCTTGGTCACCCCCGAGGCCCGCGCGGTCCGTGAGATCGGCTATGCGGGCGGCCGGGGCCGGAACCAGTTGCGCACGGCGGTGGTGGCGCTGGAGCATTTCCGGCGTTTGCTCGCTGGGGAATTGGAAGGCGCGCACATGCGTTAAGCCCTTCAACTAAGGTGCGTTGGGGTATGCGGACGGGTGCATCCCGTCCCTATGCAACGGAGATCGCGCCCATGAATGCACGCCGGACAATCCGGCGGCCATGTGGTGCATAAACAAAAAAAAGAGAATACCCGCCCTTGTCCCTTTGCGTTGTTCGGTGTCTGGCCAGCGCCAGACATGGGAGCACGCGGCCCATCGTGGCAAGGGAACGCGGGTACGGAGAACCATCATGCTGGTGGAAATGATCGCGCTAATGCTGGTATCGCAGCAGCCGGTGCAGCCCATCAACGAAGGTATGGCCTCGTACTATACGGTGGGCAGCAGCAGCACGATAACGGCCTCGGGCGAACGCATGCGCGATGATGCGTACACATGCGCCATGCTCGAGGGAGAATTCGGCGAATACTTCCTTGTGGTGGCGGAAAATGCCAATTCCGTGGTGGTCAAGTTGAACGACCGCGGGCCGTATTTGAAGAACCGGGTTATCGATCTCTCGAAGGCCGCCATGCGTGCGCTGCACCCGCAGGATGGCCTGTTGCAGGTAAAAGTCTATCCGCTCGGGAAAAACCCGGCTGTCGGCGCGCTGCTGAATTGACGCGGCGGGCGCTTCTCCGCTGTGCTGAAGCCGGGTGCATGCCCGCGCAAACCCCGTTCCCTGCCACTCCCGCCCATGGTGTGCGCATTTTACTTGCCCGCACCCGCTGACTCATACTGCCCGGGTCAGAAGTGAATCCATGTGCTGAATAGGAGTTTACGATGCCGCGTTTCACCCGCCCAGTATGTGCCTTGTTGCTATGGTGCGCCGTTGCTGCGCCCGCCTTGAGCGATCCGATACGCCTTGCCCGGGCCGCAGATCGAAATGCACCGGATGCGTCGTCTGCACCGGCAGCGTCCGGGGAAACCCTTCAGCATACGCACCCGCTCGGCGCCGACCCCGGCCTCGGGCAATTGCGGGACTTTCTCGGCGCGGGGGGCCGTATGGGCCGGTTGGCGTCGGACGCCGCCTACGACACATACAACGCGGAAAACTATGGCGCGGCGGTGAACCGGTTGTATGTGGCGCATGTGTTCGCGCCGGACGATGCGGAGGTGTTGCGCTGCCTGGGCTTCGCTGCCAAGTCGTGGGGGCGCTATGAGCTGGCGTACGACGCGCTGCAATTGGCGGTCGTGTATGGCCCGGACAATTACACCGCGTGGTGGTGGCTCGGGGATACGCAGCGTTTGCTCGGCCGGTACGATGCGGCGCTCGATAGCATGGTGCGTGCGCGGGAGGCCGCGCCGGATTCCGTGCGTGCGGAATTGAGCGGCTATGTCGACTACACGCGGGGGCTGGCCAACGACACACCGGCGTGGGAGTATTTCGATTACCACCGTGAGTTCGCGAAGCGCCATGAGACCACGCGGCGTGCGCGCCGGGCCATAGCGGAGTACCAGCGGGCGCTCGAGGTAATGCCCGAGTTCCCTGCCGAAGACACCGAGGCGTGGGCGCGCCTGGGATATACCTGCCTCCAGATGGCCGTGCAGTATGCGTATCTTCAGGAATTCGCCACGGCGGAGATCTATTACGGGCGCGCGGCGCAGCATTACCGGCAAGCGCAGAACCGGCCGCAGTTGGTGCGTTGTCTGAGCGGCATGGCGGAGTGCTACTTCCAGCGGGCGCGGCGTGGGCCGGGGCAACAGACGGCACTGCTCGATGAGGCGCTCGGTTACCGGGAAGAGGCCTATACGCTCGCCGCCACGCTGCACGATCTCGCCCAGCAACGGCTGACGCTCGGCCGTTATCTCGAGACCTTGGCCGAGCGCTATCCTGCGGGCCATGAGCGCATGAAAGAACTGCGCGCCCAGGCGGCGCTCGAGTTGCCGCGCAGCGGTGTCGTGACCGGGTACGGGCTGGTCGCGATAGCGCTGGGGGAAGCGGCGTGCCGGCTGGCTGAGGAGGATCTTGGCGGGGCGCGGCTCAGCTATCTGATGGCGGTGGACTTTCTGGAAGACTCCGAGTACCTGGAAGACACGCTGCGCCTGGCTTCCACCCAGGCGCGCCTGGCGCATCTCTACTACCGGCAGGGCCATCATGCCGCGGCCATAGACGCGGGCGGCGACGCGCTGGCGGCCATCGCCAAGGTGCGCTCGTTCGTGCATGGGCAGGCGCTGTTCCGCAGCTCGGCGTGGGTGACGCTGCGCGAGGCCAGTGGCGCTATTGTGCGTGCGGCTATCGCGACGGACGACGTGCAACAGGCGCTGGCGGCCATCGAGGAGTACAAGGAGCGGCAGTTGGAGATGGTTCTGGGCGGGGCCACCCGGGACGATTCACACCACGAAGACCGCGCGCTTGAGGCCTCCCTCGCGGGGACGCGGCTGAGCGAGTTACAGGATGATTTGGCCGCGGTGCAGGTGGAAGACAATGCGGAACGTGTGGCGCGGATCCAGCGCTATATCAGCCGGGAACGCACACGGTTGGAACGGCTGGCCTTGCACCCAACGTACGACCGGCGCGCGCAGTTGCTGTTCGAGCACGCCGCCTACGGCGGCCTCGATACGTTGCAGACGGCGCTCGGGCCGGAAACGGGCCTGGTCCATTATATTGTGGACCGGTATGGCGCATGTGCCGTGGTGGTGCATGAGGATGGCGCCACGGGGGTGCTGATTGAAGAAGCCGGTGAAACCTGGGTGGCGGAGGCGGTCCATGCGTTGCAGCAAGCGGTGAACAGCGGCGGCGAGGCCGTAGAGGCGCGCGAGGCGCTCGGACAACGGTTGCTGGCCCCGGTTGCGGACCATCTCGGCGGCGGGCGGGTGTTTGTGGCGCCGGACTTTGCGTTGCATGGCGTGCCCTTCGACATGCTCACGGTAGAGGGCGAGGCGCTGCTGGAGGTGGCGGCGGTGAGCCATGTGCTGAGCGGCGCGCACTTGGTGCATGCGCTCGAGGCGCCGGCAGCGGAGGAAAAGGAAGAGGAGGAGGAAACCGTGCGGGTGCGCGCGGCGACAGACGGCACGGAAGCAGCGGTGTGCGACCCGGCAGCGCCCTATGCGCAGTTGGTTATCGAAGCGCCGGTGCGGGTGTGGCCGGAAAACCCGATAGAAAGCGCGCTGTTGCTTGCGGCCGGTCGTGGTTTCGACGGGCGGCTGCTGTGGCAGGAGCTACTCGTGGCGAAACTGCCGGCACGCGCGGCATTCCTGTGCCTGGGCGATGGCTGGCCGGCGCGTCCGCGTGATGGCGCGGTATTGCAGGCGTTGCGCCAGGCCTTTGCTTATGGCGGCACGCCGTCGCTGGCGTTCAATCTGTGGGGGGCGTCGTGCACGGAAGCCGCGGAACACTTCGCGGCGCATTCGCTCACCGCGGAGACGCTGCGTGCATGGAAGCAGGAGCAGCGTAAAACCGGTGCGCCGTTGGCCGGCTGGGGTGGATTGGTGCATTACGGCGTGCGGCCGGCCGGCTGACCCCGCAAGAAAACGGCGGCTTGGTTCGTCTCCAGGGGTATATGGAGTCCATGCGGACACAACCCGGAGGAAATGAACCATGATGGATGTCGCGGTGCGCGGGCGGCCCAGCGAAGTGCGGGCGTTGGCCGCGCATGGGAATGCGTTGCAGGAGGCGTTTCATTTTCATGCGGTCAGCCGGGAAGATGCGGCGGTGCTGCACCTCGAGCCCGGCGACCGGGGGCGCCTGTGGAGTGTCTCGCGCGGCGGCGGCGTGGTGCTGAGCACGTGGCAAAGCCGCGAGATCGCCGCCTATGCCGGGATGACTCAGGCGGGCTACCTGCTTGTGGGCGCGTTGCTCGGACTGGTGCAATGGCGTGCGCTATGGGAAAATCCGGTGCTGCGGGGCGAAGATTTCATCCATGAAGAACCGCCACGGTGTTTGTATGTGCCGCGCTTGCTTATCGAGGACTACGCCGTCGCCTTTGAACACCCATGGGTGTGCCCGTCATGCTGGCAGTTCTACAGCTTTTTGATACCCCGTGCGGAAGTGGCGGCATTGCGCCGTGCGGTGGCCTTCGCGGCGGCGGCGCCGTGGCGCGGGGTGTGCCCTGCGTGATCGCGTGCCGGGTTACAACGGCTTGGCGAATGCGTATACTTGGCTTTCGCAGGGGAATGCATTCGGGAGCGCAAACCATGGAAATCACAGTGAACGGCGCAAAAAAGGACGTGGCGGAGGGCATGACGGTCGGCGCATTGGTGGACAGCCTGGACCTGGCGGGCGAAACCGTGGTCGTGCAGCGCAACGACAACATTGTGGCGCGGGAGCACTTCGGGTCAACCACGTGCGCACCCGGCGATGTGGTCGAGATCGTCCGGCTGGTGGGAGGCGGGTAGATGGACCACAGCGCACGGATGGAGCAGTTCGACGCGACGGATTTGTATGTCGTGATCACGGCGGCGTTCTGTGCGGGACGCGAACCGCTCGATGTGCTCGAGGGTTGTCTTGCTGCCGGCGTACGGCTCGTGCAACTGCGCGAGAAGAATGAGAGCAGCCACCGCCTGTACGAGCAGGCGCTCGCCTTTCGCGAGCGCACCCGGGCGGCGGGCGCGCTGCTCATCGTCGATGACCGGCTCGATATTGCCATGGCCGCCGATGCGGACGGGGTACACCTCGGCGGCAACGATCTGCCGGTCACGGCGGCGCGGCGTGTGGCGCCCGGCCTTATCATCGGCGCATCGAGCCACAACCCCGGTGAAGCGCAGGCGGCCCAGGCGGCCGGCGCGAGCTATGTCAACATCGGCCCCATCTTCGCCACCGAAACGAAAGCGGTGGCCACGGGCCCCGTCGGACCGGACATGATACGCACGATTGCCCCGCACCTGCGCGTACCGTTCACCTGCATGGGCGGCATCAAGGCGCACAACATCGGCCATGTGCTCGCGCGGGGCGCACGGCACCCTGCCGTGGTCACGGCCGTCACGGCCGCCGATAACCCGGAACAGGCCGCCCGCGAACTGCGCGAGAAGATTCTGGCGGTGCGGTAAGGCTTGTAGCGCGTAGCCCGGGGCGCACGTGCGCGCACCCCGCCGCACGAGACCCGTACGCCGACCTGAGGTTCTTGCCGGCAGCCGCAGGGCTGGTGTAAGGTCTTGATAAGTTGCTGGATGCAGTGCGCCGAACCGGGAGAATGTTTACATGGGCGATGAAAAGCGGCATACACGCCGGGGCTTCATGCAGCGGTGCGCGGCGGGGTGGGGTGCGCTCACCTTGGCGTCGCACGGGCGGGCGCGGGCGGAGAACGGGGGCGCGGCGCGGCCGAACATCCTGCTCGCCCTTACCGACAACCAGTCGTGGCGGCATTGCGGCGCCATGGGCGATCCGATCGCGCAAACCCCGGCATTCGATCGCGTGGCGGCCGAGGGCGTGCTTTTTCCCAATGCCTTCTGTCCGAGCCCGTCATGCACGCCGTCGCGGGGCGCGCTGCTGACCGGGCAGGATTTCTGGCGGCTGGGGTCCGGGGGGGTCTTGCATGGGCAATGGCCGAAGGACCTTCCCCTCTACACCGATCTCCTGAGCGATGCCGGGTACCACGTGGGCTATACCGGCAAAGGCTGGGGGCCGGGCCGGTGGGACCGGGAGACGCGCGATCACGATCTGGCGGGGCAACCCTACAACAAAGCGTTCCTGCCGGACGTGCCACGCAATATCTTCAGCGGGGATTATGCGGGGAACCTCGAGGCGTTCCTCGATGACGCGGCGCCCGGCCAGCCGTGGTGTTTCTGGTTCGGTACAAAGGAGCCGCACCGCCCGTTTCCCGAGGGCTATGGCAAAGACCAGGGGCTCGATGAGGAGGCGGTCGCGCTGCCGGCATTTCTGCCGGATACCCCGACCGTGCGCAACGACTACCTCGATTACTACACGGAACTCGCCTGGCAGGACCGTCACCTCGCCCGCATGCTCGAGCTGCTCGAAGCGCGCGGTCAACTCGAAAACACCATTGTCGTGGTCACGAGCGACAACGGCATTCAGATGCCGCGCGGCATTGCGAATCTTTATGACCACGGTACGCGCGTGCCGCTGGCCATCCGCTGGGGCAAGAACGCGCCCGGCGGGCGGACGGTGCAGGACTTCGTGAACCTCACGGACCTCGCGCCCACCTTCCTCGCCGCCGCCGGGGTCGATGTGCCGGACGCCATGACTGGCCGCGACCTCGCCCCCGTGCTGCGGTCGGAGAAGGCGGGGCAGATCGACCCGAAACGCGATGCCGTGGTCACCGGCATCGAGCGGCATTCGCTGTGCCGGCCGGGCGAGGTGGGCTATCCCATGCGCATGGTGCGCACGGCGGACTACCTCTATATACGCAATTATGAACCCGGCCGTTGGCCTGCTGGCGCGCCGGACTACAAAGCACCGGCCCAAGGGTTCTATGGCGATGTGGATAACGGACCGACGAAGGCGTGGATGGTGGCGCACAAGGACGATCCGGCCGTCAAGCCGTTGTTCGCGCTGTGCTTCGGCAAACGGCCGGCGGAAGAGTTGTACCATGTGCCGGCGGACCCGGACCAGGTAACAAACCTGGCCGATGATCCCGCGCATGCCGGCGCGCTGGCGCGTCTGCGCGAACGGCTCGACCAGACGCTCGCCGATCGCGGCGACCCCCGGGCCCGGGGCGAAAATCCGTGGGACGCCTATGCCTACCATTCGCTCCAGGCTGTCCGCTATCGCGATCAATTTACCAACCCCCACGTGCTCCCGTAAGGCGTGCGCAGCGGCGTGCGGGCGTATGTATCCGGCACTTGACACGGGCGGCCAAATAGGATAGAATCCTATCTCCAATACAATCAGAAAAAAGACACGGCGATTGAACTCCAATACCGAACATATCGACAAGCGCATGCACGCGTTTACCAAAGCGTGTGCCGAACGCGGTGTCAAACTGACCCATCAGCGGATCGAAGTCTACCGCGAACTGGCGGCTGCCGAAGAACACCCCGATGCCGAAACCATTTGGCGCCGGGTACGCGCACGTATCCCCACGATCGCCCGCGACACGGTGTATCGAAATCTCAAGATGCTGGCTGAACACGGGCTTATAGCGATTGTCGGCATGAGCCATGAGCGGTTGCGCTTCGACGCAAACATGGGGCATCACCATCATTTTGTATGTGTCGAGTGTGGGGCGATTCGCGATTTTACGTCGCCCCAGTTTGAGCAACTCGCGTGTCCCGCCGAGGCCGCGGCGCTGGGCACCCCGGTTACCGTGCATGTGGAGGTAAAAGGCGTATGCACCACCTGCCGGGGGCGACGCAAGCGTCCCTAAGGTTTTTTTTTGCGTGAGCAATAAGACAGATTCTTATTTGCAAAACAATCCTGAGACGGGCAGCGGCTGGCGCCATACAGGACATGGCGGCCGTCAGGACCGCCACCCGCAACACAAAGGAAGGACCGACATGAGTGATTCGAAGAAAAAACTCACCACCAACGCGGGCGCACCCGTGCCCGATAACCAGAACGTCGTGACCGCCGGCCCGCGCGGCCCGATGCTCTTGCAGGACGTGTGGTACCTGGAGAAGCTGGCGCACTTCGACCGGGAAGTGATCCCGGAGCGGCGGATGCACGCCAAGGGCTCGGGCGCTTTCGGCACGTTCACCGTGACCCATGACATCACGCAGTACACGCGGGCCAAGCTCTTTTCCGAGGTAGGCAAGAAGACCGAGGTCTTCGCGCGATTTTCGACCGTCGCGGGCGAGCGTGGCGCGGCGGATGCCGAGCGCGACATTCGCGGGTTTGCGCTCAAATTCTACACCGAGGAAGGCAACTGGGACCTCGTGGGCAACAACACGCCCGTGTTCTTCCTGCGTGATCCGCTCAAGTTCCCGGACCTCAACCACGTGGTGAAGCGCGACCCGAAGACGAACCTGCGCAGCGCCCGCAACAACTGGGACTTCTGGACCTTGCTGCCAGAGGCGCTCCACCAGGTCACGATTACCATGAGCGACCGGGGCATTCCGTATTCGTACCGCCACATGAACGGCTACGGCAGCCACACCTTCAGCCTCATCAGCAGCGGCAACAAGCGCTACTGGGTGAAGTTCCACCTGAAAACACAGCAGGGCATCAAGTGCCTCACCGACGAAGAGGCCGAGGCCATCATCGGGCGGGACCGGGAGAGTCACCAGCGGGACCTCTTCGAGAGCATCGAGAAGGGGGACTGCCCGCGCTGGGACATGAAGATTCAGGTGATGCCGGAGGAGGATGCCGCCAAGGTCTCCTATAACCCCTTCGATCTCACCAAAGTCTGGCCGCACAAGGACTACCCGCTCATCGACGTGGGCGTGCTCGAGCTGAACCGTAACCCCGAGAATTACTTTGCGGATGTCGAGCAGGCGGCCTTCAATCCGGCGAACATCGTGCCCGGCATCGGCTTCTCACCGGACAAGATGCTCCAGGGCCGGCTCTTCTCCTATGGCGACGCGCAGCGCTACCGGCTGGGCGTGAACCACCACCTGATCCCGGTGAACAAGGCGCGCTGCCCCTTCCACAGCTACCACCGGGACGGGCAAATGCGGGTAGATGACAACCACGGCGCCACGCTGGGCTACAACCCGAACAGCCACGGCGAGTGGGAAGAACAGCCTGATTTCTCCGAGCCGCCACTCAAGCTCGACGGCGACGCGGACCGCTGGTCTCACCGGGAAGACGATGACGACTACTACTCACAGCCGGGCGCGCTCTTCCGCCTGATGACTGCGGAGCAACAGCAGCGCCTCTTCAGCAACACCGCGTGCGCCATGGGCGATGCGCCCCGGGAGATCAAGGTGCGCCACATCGGCAACTGCCTTCAGGCGGACCCGGCCTACGGCGCCGGCGTGGCCAAGGCGCTTGATATTCCGCTGGACGAGGTGCCCCAGACGAAGTAGCGGCTGCCCGCGGTGAAAACGCGAACGCCATAGGGGGGGTGCCATGTAAAATGGCAGCCCCCCCCTTTTCTAGCGTGGGCCGCGCCCACAACCCAAAGATCGGAAGGCGTGTTACGTGGTTGGTGGTTCGGGGAGACGTGGGATTAGCAAAGCCGCCCGGGGTGGAACTCGGGTGCTACCGGTTTCCGGAGCGCCGAAGGCGCGGTTCTATACCAGCCTGGGCCAACGGCATGGATTTCCCCGTCGTACGCTGGTAGTCGCTATCACGGAACAGATTGGCGAAACGGGTGTATCCCCTTGCGCCATACGGCTAAAGAGTTATGAAAACTTAGGGTGCAGTTTTTGTACTACCGTGCTGTTGGTGAAAAAGTGAAGCAAAAAGGGGATTGTCCTCGCGAGTCCGCCAGCAGGGACTTTCCCTTTCTTGCGAAATTTGGAGAAATTCGCGACGCTTTTCTCCAAGGCCGCAAAACAAGGGACAGACCCGTCTCGCTCGGGGACTCGCTCGCTTGTGTCAGTCCCGTTTTGCTTGCTCACAACTGGCCCGAAGGAACCAAAACATCGGTAGTAGAAGAACTGCACCCAAAACTTATAGCCCGGGCTTTCAGCCCTCTTGCGTCCCGGGTGCCGGGGCCTGCGGTCCAGGCTGGTATGGTCCGGGCCGCTGGTCCTGAAGAAAAGGCGGGGTCTCGTCTACATACTTGTACCGTGCATGCAAGACCTCAAATGGGGGTGACCGTCCCCGGCGCGCCCAAACCGCAGCACCATTATTGTATCAATCAGAAAAGCGGTCACGTCTTTTTCGGGTAATTGGGAGAGTACTTGATCGAGTCCTTGTGCAACACGAGTTCCCCATCTTTCACCCATGTTTCGCCGCGGGGTGCCAGGTGTTCGACCATACGGCTGCGCCATGTGCGCAACGTGTCGCTATGGGCGGGCATCTTGGCCAGGTCTGTCTCCTCGCCGGGGTCGTTGACGAGGTCGAACAGCTGCTCCTCCCCATCGAAGGCATGGAAGATGTACTTCGTCTTGCCGTCGGTGAGCGCGGTCCAGTGATTTCTCTTTGAATAGCACACGTCGTGCTCGAGGTCGATCCACGGCCGCCAGTGCTCGGTGTTGCCGCGGGTGAGCGCGAGCATGCTGGCGCCGTCGAGTTCCTGGGCGGGCGTGGCGCCGGCGGCGTCGAGGAAGGTCGGGAAGATGTCGCGAATCTCGACCGGCTCCTCGCGCACCTGGCCGCGCTGCGCAGCGTCCAGGCTCTCCGGCCAGCGGATGAGCATGGGCACGCGGGCGGAGGGCTCATAGGCATAGGTCTTGCGCCACATGTGGTGATCGCCGGTCATGTCGCCATGGTCGGAGACAAAGAGGATAAGGGTGTTTTCGAGGATGCCTCGCTCCTCGAGCGCATCGAGCATGCGCCCCACCTGCTCGTCGATGAAGCTCACATTGCCGTAGTAGCCGATGCGCGCGGTGCGGGCCGCCTCCGGGCCGAGGTCGCCGTGCCAGAGTGAGTCCGAATCGCTGCTGCGCTCCTCGTAACGGCTTGCCCAATCGCCGATGAAACGCTCTGGTATGTCGGCGTCTTTATACATGTCCCAGAACCGCTTTGGCGCATCGTAGGGGGAGTGGGGCCGGGCGAAGGAGACTTTCAGGTAGAACGGCTGCTCCTTGTCATACTGCTCGAGGAAATTGACCGCTACATCGCCGGTCCAGCGCGTGGGGTGCAGGCGTTCGTCGAGGGCGTAGGGGGCGGCGGTGTAGTCGTTCCAGCCGATGCCCGTGGCGTCGGGGTCCTTCACCGGCGCCAAGGACGAGAACCAGCAGCGGTAGTCGCTTTTGAATTCGGGGTCCTGTTCGCGGCCGGATTCATCGAGGATGACCTCGTGCATGCCGTGTTTGTTGCGTTGCGGCGCCCAGTGCATCTTGCCGATGCCGCAGGTGTAGTAGCCGGCTTGTTTGAGGGCGGTGGGCATTTCGTAGGGATACTGCTCCGCGACAGCGGCATAGCCGAGCATGCCGTGGTTCCAGGGGGACAGGCCCGTGAGCAGCCCGGCGCGTGCGGGCGTGCACGAGGGGGTCGAAGTGTAGGCATGGCGGAACCGCGCGCCTTCCCGGGCGATTCGGTCGAAGTTCGGGGTTTTGAGCACGGGGTGGCCGTCACAGCCGAGGCAATCGCCCCGGTGCTGGTCATCCATGATAAAGAGGATGTTCGGCTTGTCCGTCTTGGGTCCTGGTTTTGGCGTATTGCCCTGGGCCTGGGCCACCCGCTGCTTGCCCAACAGGCCCGCGCCCGTGGCGCCGGCGGTTATGCCCATAAAATGGCGCCGGCTGATGTCGTGCTTTTTCATGTGTGCCTCCTGCTGGTAAGCCGAATCTATGCGGACACCGGTTGTCCGCGCGCGGTTTCATAGTCCGGCGTAGCGGTTCTTGACGCCGGCGGTCTTGCCCTTGCAGGGCCGCGCGCACAGGCGCCAACGCGCCGATTTCCTTGTTTCCCCGGGGAACGGCCGCTATAATTGCGGCGCGTTTCGCGCATGACCAAACCCTTGTTGTCGAGCAAGCCCGGGCAATCCGGTTGCGGGGCTCATCATAATCGGAGTGGCGTATGCCTGCAATCGAATCCCCGGAAACGCCGCCAGCCGCCGGGAGCGTGGCACGTGCCGGGCTGGAAGTATTCACCATCAGCCTGACACTAATGGCCTTCGAGATCAACCTCGTGCGGCTGTTTTCGATCGTGATTCGCAACGTAAGCTTTTTTGTGCTGGCGATTGCGCTGTTCGGTTTCGGGTTGGGCGGCCTCTACGCGCAGATCATGGGGCGGGGCCTGCGCGGGATGGCGGGCGTGGGTGGCGCCCAATGGCGGTTCTATCTGCCATTGGCAGCGGCGGCGGCGATGATGGTGGCGCTCTACGCCTTGGCGAACACCCCGGTGGGCCGGCCAGGCGGCCAGGCGGCGGCGGTGCCGTTGTGGCTTTCCATCGGTGTCCTCTTCCTGACGACAAGCCTGCCCTTCGCCTTTGGCAGCATGTACATGGCGCGGGTTTTTGCCGAACGCCCGTTGGCGGCGCCCCGGCTCTACTTCAGCGACCTTTTGGGCGCGGGCATGGCGTGCCTGCTGGCGGTGCCGCTGTTCGAGGTGGTGGGCGGGTTTGCCATGCCGTTTGTGGCCGCAGCGATAATGCTGGCGCCGGCGGCCTTTGTGTACCGGGGCTACCGGCGCGCGCTCGTGCCGGCCGGCCTGATGGTGCTCTTGGTGCTGTTTGGCGTTTTCAACCGGCAGGGAAGCTTTATGCACGTGACTCCCGAGGGCGACCTGCGCGATCGGGGGCTCCTGTTCAGCAGTTGGAATTTCTTCAGTTGGATCACGGTCGAGCCCGACCCGGCCTTCACGGGCTGGCGCGTCAGCGAGAACTACGAGGGCCCGAAACCGGACTACCTCGTCCTCCGGCAGGACGGGCATGCGCCCGCGTGGATTCTGGATCACAAGCATGACCCGGTCAACCTGGAGCACCTGCGCTACGACATCACCGCGCTTCCATTTCGCATCATGCACGGTTTGGACCACGCGCTGGTAATCGGTGCGGGGGGAGGCCGGGACATTCTGACGGCGAAGGTCTACGAGGTGCCGCGGGTGACCGGGGTGGAACTGAACCCCATCACGGCGAACGAGGTTATGCGTGGGGCCATGCGCGAGCGCTCGGGCAATGTGTACGGGATGGACGGCGTCGATGTCGTGGTGGAGAACGGGCGCACTTTCGTCGAGCGCACGCAAGACCGCTACGACTTGGTGTACACCTCCCTGGCGGACACGCTGCTCGGGAACTCGGAAGGCATTTTCGTGCTGTCGGAGAACCACCTGTATACGGCGGAGGCGTTCTCGGCGTATATGGACCGGCTGCAACCGGGGGGTATGGCCTGCATTTTGTACACGGCGCTGACGCAGGGGCACCTGCTGCCGCGGTTCTTGAATACCGGAATCGAAGCCCTTGCGGAACACGGCGTCACCGATCCCGCCCGGCACATCCTCGCGATCATGACGTACGACCCACCCGGCCCGGTGGATGAGGGCATCTGCCTGATGTTCAGCCCCGAGCCGATAGCGCCAGCGCGGATCGAGCGGGCGAAGGCCTCGTGTGAGGCGCTCGGGTTTTCCCTGGCCTGGCCGCCGGCAGGGGACGACAATCCCTGGACGGAACAGGTCGCCCAGGTGCTCGATGCCGAGGCGCGGGAAACGCTGATGGCCGAATCGTTTTTCGACCTGACCCCGCTGCGCGACGACCGGCCCTACCTTTTTTACATGACGAAGCCAAGCCAGTTTCTCGATATGTTGCTGAACCCCTGGGCCACGGCCGCAAGAATCCCCGCCGGCCTCGAGCGGTTGCCGTTTCTCATCGACGCATTCTTCGTCATATTCGTGCTGGTCCTGGTGCTGATGGTGTCGCCGCTGGTGATCTACCGGCGCAGCGAACTCGCGGGCGGCCGCCCGGAACAACTGCTTTTCCTCGGGTTGTTCTTTCTGCTCGGTATCTCCTTCATGCTGATCGAGGTGGGCTTGCTTCAGAAGCTGTTCCTGTACCTGGGCAACCCGACCCTCACTTTCGCGGTAACGCTGGGGGCCATGCTGCTGTTCACGGGGCTGGGCAGCTTCCTCTCGCGGAATTTCGCCGGGGACCGGCTGTGGCCCCGGCTCCTCATCGCGGGCTGCGTGGCGCTGGTGATGCAGGGGGCGGTGTACCTGGCGCTGCCACCGCTGCTCGGGGCGACGATGGCGGCGCCGCTGCCTGTGCGTATTGTGCTGAGCTTTTCTTTTCTGGCGGTTTTGGCGTTGCCCATGGGCATGCTTTTCCCCACCTGTATGCGCTTGTTGGGGTGGCTGCGGATCGACATGGTGTCCTGGAGCTGGGGCATGAACGGCGTCGGGTCTGTGCTGGGCAGCGTGGGCGCGAGCATGCTCGCGTTGAACCTGGGCATCAGCCGGGTCATGGTGGCGGGCATGGGGTGCTATGCGCTTTTCCTGGTGCTGGCAGCCTTAGGGTGGCGTGTTACCCGCAACCATGCAATCGCGATCGCGCATAAGGCGGGCCCATAGCGCGCAGCGTAGTTGACCAATTCCCCGCCAAGGTCTACACTGAATAGCAGACCCGATGTACAACCGGCATGCGTAAGCCATTGGAGGGGAATACGAACTATGAGTAAGCAAAGCCATTTCACCCGCCGCGACTTCATGAAGACCTCGGGCGCCGCCATGGCCGCGGCGGCCGTGGTCTCGGGGCGTAAGGCCTTCGCTGCGGACAACAGCGAAACCTTGAAGGTCGGGCTTATCGGCTGTGGCGGCCGCGGCACCGGCGCGGCGGGCAACGCCTTGCGCGCCGACACGAACACCAAGCTTGTCGCTCTCGGCGATGTGTTCATGGACCGGGTGCAGGAGGCGCACAAGAAGTTCTCGAGTTGGCGCGATGTGGCGGACCGGGTAACCGTGGACGAGGGCCATATGTTCACGGATTTCGACAATTACAAGCATGTGATCGACGCATGCGACGTGGTGGTCCTGGGCACGCCGCCGGCGTTCCGGCCGGAACACCTCGCCTACGCCGTCGAAAAGGGGGTGCACGTCTTCGCCGAGAAGCCCATCGCCGTGGATCCGCCCGGCGTGCGCTCGGTCATGGAGACCTGCCGCAAGGCGAAGGAGAAGCGGCTCAACATCGTGTCGGGCCTGTGCTACCGCTACCAGTTCGCGAAGCAGGCCACCATCGCGCGGCTGCACGACGGCGCCATCGGCGAGTATACGGGCATGGAGTGCGCCTACAACACCGGCGCCCTCTGGCACCATGGCAACAAACCGGACTGGTCGGAGATGGAGTACCAGATTCGCAACTGGATCTACTTCTGCTGGCTTTCGGGCGACCACATCAACGAGCAGCACATCCACAGCCTCGACAAGATCGCCTGGGCCATGAACGACAAGCCGCCGGTGAAGTGCGTGGCGAGCGGCGGGCGCATCCAGCGCACGGACGAGAAGTACGGCAACATCTATGATCACTTCAACACGCGCTACGAGTACGAGGGCGGGGTCACGTGCTTCAGCTCGTGCCGCCAGTGGGACAACGCGGCCACGGGGGTCTTCGACAACATCTACGGCACGAAGGGGACGGCCTATATCCAGGACCACCGCATCACCGGGGACAACGGCGGCTGGCAGTACGAGGCGGACGGCCGCGACGACATGTACCACAACGAGCATGTGGCGCTTTTCGAGGCGATTCGCGCGGGTGATGTGATCGTGAACGAGTACATGTGTTCGAGCACGCTCATGGCGATCATGGCACGCATGTCCGCCTATACCGGCAAAGAGGTCACGTGGAAGGACGCCCTCGAGAGCGACCTCGACCTCTCACCGGAGAAGCTGGCCTGGGGCCCCGCGCCGCAGCGGCCTGTACCGGTGCCGGGACGGGAAGCATAGTGGGGGATAGAACGCAAGACCGCGCACGGCCACCGGCTGTGCCCATGCAGTGAAGGAGAGCCACACCATGGACCGACGCACGTTTCTCAAGACTACCGCAATCACCGCCGGCGCCGCTGCATTCGCGGCGAACATGCCCCAGGCCCACGCGGGCGAATTCACCGGCAAGATCAAGAAGGCCGTCAAATACAACATGGTCCGCGCCGGCAAGACGCCCAAGGAGAAGCTGCAAATCCTCAAGGACATCGGCTTCGACGGCGTCGAGCCCAGCTTCCGCGACAAGGTGGACCCCGAGGAGCTCAAGGCCGCCAGCGACGAAGTGGGCCTGCCGATCCACGGGTGCGTGCTCGGCAGTGTCGACGGCATCCCCGCCGCGGTGGACCGGGCCAAGCTCTACGGCGCCAGCTCCGTGTTGCTCGTGGCCGGGCGTGTGGACGAGAACACGCCCTACGAAAAGAACTACATCGAGACCCAGGCCACCATCCGCGACGCCATCCCCTATGCCAAGGAGCAGGACATCCTGCTGCTGGTCGAGAATGTCTGGAACAACTTTCTGCTTACGCCCCTCGAGATGCGCCGCTACCTCGACGAACTCGAAAGCGATCAGGTCGGTTGCTACCTGGACCTCGGCAACATGGTGCGCTTCGGCTGGCCCGAACACTGGATTCCCGTGCTCGATGGCCGCGTGAAGAAGCTCGACATCAAGGAATACAGCCGCGAGAAGCAGAAGAACGAAGGCCTGTGGAACGGCTTCAAAGTGGACATCGGCGAGGGCAGCGTCGACTGGGCGGCCTGCCGCCGCGAGTTGAAGAAGATCGGCTACACCGGCTGGGCTACCGCGGAAGTCGGCGGTGGCGATGAAAAGCACCTCGCCGACGTCGCGGCACGCATGGACCGCGTACTTGACTTGGCGTAGCTCGCATTCCAGACATTGAGAAATTCGTAATTCTTTCGCCGTATGCCGGGGGCCGTTTCCTATACTTCTCAGGGTGCCCCGGCATGACCATTGGGAGCGGTTCTGGCCCACCGGCTGGCTCTATGCGCCAACGGTCTGCGTATCCCGGCCGCACGTTGGTAGTAACTATCACGGGGCAAATTGGCGAAGCAAGTAGCGGCTGATCTACCGCAATTTGCCACGATAGCCGCGGGCGGCTTGGCGGTTTATGGATGTGGCCCGAATGTCCTGGACAAGCGTCACTCAGTCGCTGGAATTTCCGCCGTTCAGCCTATTGCCCGCC
The DNA here is from genome assembly GCA_964569295.1 of uncultured Nitrospirales bacterium. Taxonomy (GTDB): domain Bacteria; phylum Hydrogenedentota; class Hydrogenedentia; order Hydrogenedentales; family JAGMZX01; genus CAZMVU01. Next base: position 12,351 of record CAZMVU010000035.1, on the reverse strand, counting down.
GGTAACAATCTGCACCTGCGTCTCGTCTTCTTGCCGCGTAATGTTGATCGTGAGGTTGCGTTGTTCTTTCTCGAAACTGAGGGTGTGCATCGTTATGCTGCCCATGTCCATTTCCTGCGACGAAGCCTCGCTCCAGCGCTGGGCCGCCGCTTCCTTCTTGAAGAAGCCGGCCGCTTCGGCGAGAGACTTGCCGGTCACGCCGACGATGGTGTAGGCGTTGTCCTGGCTTTCCCGCTGGCTGAAGCGGATCTTCATCCCCGGCAAGATGGGCACGTCTTCCGGCAGGCCTTCCGGCAGTTGCGCACCGTTGTCGCTGCTCATTTCGACATCACCATCGTTTGTCTTTGCCTTGATATCCGCGCCGCCCGTGGTACTGTCGATGTCGACTTCCACCTCTTCACCCTGTGCTGCTGCCGCCGCTTCGATCGCTTTCGAAACCGCCGCATCGCGCATGGCGCCGCCGTCTGTGCTTTCCGTTGCCGTATCCGCGCCGCCGCCTGAGTCGCCGCCACATCCGGCCATGGCCATCGCCAGGAGCCCAACTGCTAGAAACCGTGCCGTGTTCATGCGAACCTCCATTCCTGTGCGATCATGGCCGGCCCACCGAGGCGGCCCCTGATCGCTTGCTACTTGTCCTTTTCCGTCCGGAAGGGCGTAGCCGCATACGGCTTCGCGTCGATGCCCTTGCCGCCTGCCGCCGGCTTGCGCACATAGAGCCGCAATGTGCCGCGGCTCGGCATGCGGTACTTCTTCAATACATAATTCTGCTTGAACTGCGGGTGTGTGTAAATCTCCGCATCGCCGCGGAATTTCGGTTTCTCCGTGCCGCTTGCGGAACCGAACTGGATGTAGTCTGGCTTGCGCGAAAGCACATAGGCGCCGTCGCCCTTGCCATGCCCCGGCGTGCGGCGGCCGAAAGTCAGGTCGCGGTGCGCGATGTGTTCGTCGCACAGGCCGAGCATGTCGATGGTGCGCAGTCCCGAGAAAAAGGGGATGCTCCCTGCGGTGTTCGTGGCGAGCAATGCCCTCTCGGGGGCGTGTTCCGCGAGCCATTGCCCGACTATTTCGCCTTTGCGCGACACGTTGCCTGCGGATGCCCGGCGCATGTCGCGGTGGGAAGGCAGCATGAGCACGTTATAGATGATAGCTGCCAATAGCAGCGCCCCCGCGGCAGGGGCCCAGCGCGCGCGGTGCTGCAAGGTCATGCCGGCCAGCAGGCAAAGGGCCGGGTAGATAGGGGCGAAGAAACGGAACCCCGGCATGAAGTCGCCGCCCACGAGCACAATATACACTGTATACAGGCACAGGAGCCCGAGCAACACGCCCCTGACCGGCCGGTTTTCCCCGAAGGCGCCGCCGCTGAGGGATGCGCCCACCGCGAGTGCCAGGGTGACGAAGGTGGCCCCTGCGAAACTGCTCACGTAATCGAGGCCGACGGTCATTTGCGCGGCTTCGCCACCCACTTTCGCATAGAAGGTGTTGGGCAGCAGATGCCCGTAGTAGTTCATGCGCCACAGGAAGTAGAGGCCAAATATAACGGCAAAGGCGCCGGCGAACGCGCCAAGCCGTGCGATGGTGCGCGTACGTACCGCATGCGCCAGCCGGTCGCACCCGAGCACCCCCGCTACGAGCACGGCATCGGGCCGGGTCATCGCGGCGAGCGCGCACATCAGCCCGGCCACCAGCGGCAGTACGAGGCCCTCGGGGCATTGCCGCGACCGGAAGTGCAGCACGAGCGCCAGGGTGATCAGAAAATGCAGCAGCGGGACCTCCATGCCGGCCGTGGCATAGATAGTGAACACCCCGCAACTGCCCAGTAGGAGAATGGCCGCGGCGCATGCGCCAAAGCCGAGTCCCGGAACAATCCACGGCGTGAGGGCCAGCAGTACCAGCGTGGCGCTGCTGAACACGATGCCGTAAACCTGCGACAAGTTCTCGAGGTTTCCGCCAAGCGCATGTCCACCCGCCAGCAGCGCCATCCAGAGGAAATTGGTGTACCCCTCGACCCGCTCGCCCGGGTTATACACGGGCCCATGGCCGGCCGCCAGATTATCCGCAAACCGTAATGTGATGTAGGTATCGTCGGGAATCCAGCGGTCTTCCTGCAGCGCCAGGCTGTGTAGCGCCATGAACGTCAAGGCCGCCGCCAGCGCCGCCCACGGCAAAGCTCGCAACAACATACCCACTGTCTCCTTCAGGTGCCCGCGTTAATGCATCCACGAGTTTCTGCTGCGCCTCTGTAGACGCGGCATCCTGCCGCGTTCAAAGAGGCTGGAAGTCTCTGCTACATTGCCCCGTCCCTGCGCGATGTGCCGCGGAAGACCGCTCCCATCCCCAGCATCCCCGCCAGGGTGAGGGTGCATCCCGCCGTGGTCAGCCACCAGGGCTGAAAGGCCATGCCCTCTGCCGGCTGGGCGTTATAGCCAGGAATGTCCACGGGCAGGCACATGGTTGCGATGAAGACGAGCGCGTTGTTGATGGCGTGGCCATAGACGCACAGCCATACGCTTCCTGTCGCCAGGCGCCACCATGCCAGCACCACCCCGATCACGATGATCGGCACGCCTTGCCAGGGCGTGAGGTGAATCAGGCCGAACAACACGCCCGATACCACCATCGCCGCGACCGGCCCACGCCGCACGGTCAGCCCGTCCACGATAGCGCCGCGGAACAACAGCTCCTCGCCGATGGGCGCCAGCACCACCAGCGTGATCGCGGCCTGCACCGGCGCCTCGCCATCGCCGAGCAGGAGTTGGGCAGGCAATTGGAGGCCCTCCGGCGGCGGTATGAGGTAGAGCATGAGATTTCCCAGCTCGGAAACCACAAGGTGCAATCCCGCCATGGCCAGGAAAGCCGGCAGCAGATATCGCAGTGAAAAGCCGTGCAGAGCGAGCATGACCCGCGCTGGCCGGGGCGACCATGCCAGCGCGATGGCGAGTGCCGCCATCATGCTGCCAAAGCTCAACACCCCCAACAGGAGCGGGTTGGCCCAGAAAGTGACCTCGAGCAGGGTTCCCGCTACGCCCATAACCACACCGCCCACAAGCTGCAAAACCACGACAAGGACCACCAGCATAAGCGCCCCCGCCATGCCGGGGAACGCCTTTCGTGGCGCGAGCGGGGGCGGCCCCTCTCCAGCGATTTCCGCGCGGGACAGCAGCGATTGTTCTTCCACGGTGTCGAAGGCTCCGTTGCGTAGTGTGGAAACCAGCCGCGCCCATGCAGACGCGGCATCCTTCCGCGTTCAAAGGGGCGGGAAACCTCTTCTACTTGGGCGGGGGAACCGGGACAAACTCGGTTTCGAGGCCGCCATCGGGCTTGGCATGGTACAGACGATACCCCTTCGCCGCCGTACCGTCAAAGTTGTCCCGTGTCGTGGCGCAACAGGCGGATGTCGTGAAAAGGGTATCACGGCGGGTTTCCACCTGGTTCCCATGCCAATGCCCCGCAGCGCACAGCCGCAGGTTCCGGTCGTCGAAGATGTCGAGAATGGCCTCGGCATTTGCGATACGGTACTTGGCCGTGTTCGGATTCATCGGGTGATGGCAGCACAGTGCGATCGGCCGCCCGGGCGCGATCCCGGCCGCCTGCGCCCGGAGCCAGGCCAGTTCCGCCTCACTCACGGTGACATTGCTGCGGGCCATTTCGCACGAGTTGAACCCGATGAACGTCCACCCACCGGTTTCCTCCACCCAATGCAACGGTCCAAAGGCCGCCTTGTAGGGTCCGAAGGGATCATCTTCTCCGGGGGCCACGTCGTGGTTGCCGGGAACCGCACGCCAGGGCCGTCTCAGTTTGGCCAGAGCCGCTTCCGCCAGTTCGAGCTCGGCGGGCTTGCCATCGGTGGCCATATCCCCCAATACCGCCGTAAACCGGATGCGCGTATCCGCATTGATATGGTCCACGGCTTTAGACAACAGCGCTACGCTCCCCCCGCCAGTGATATGTGTGTCGCTCACTGCCGCGAACGTGAGGGTCTGCGCGGGCGGGCCGGCTGCCGCAAGATGCGCGGTGACCAATGCGCCGGTGCTGGTTGCAATGAACTGGCGGCGTGTAATCCTGGGCATGGTGCGCCTCCCTATTGCTTGTACGTATACAGGGGTGTCTGAGCCACACAATACCGCGGCGCACCGCGCGTTACAAGCGGGAGCGGAGAGAATCCCCAGTGTGCCATCGCCGTATTGTATCGCGCCGCCACACCTGTACGTGCTGTTCCCTGTACCCCTTCGGCGTATACCGGCCAGGACGCGGCCCCCGCCCGGCATGGGCCGGGGTTTGTTCTGCGCACCGTATCGGCCCCCGTGGTGCGGCGGCCTGCAGCGGCTTTTCCGGCTATCCGGGGAATTACGGGAAGTTGGTTGACACGGTGGTGTGGTCTTGTGTATGGTTACCGACCGGTAAGTAGCCTTGCCAACTGGTGGCGGCGCAGCCGGGTTGATTTTCGGGTTTCGGGGTTGCTACGCTCTGGCCTCGATTCTGTTCAGGAGCAACCCCATGCCCAAATCGCGCAATGGCCATGGGCCCTTGGCGGGGCTCTCGGCGCTGGCCTTGGTGAGCCAGTTGGGGCTGGTGATGGCCCTGCCCATCGTGGCGGGCGTGATGGCGGGGGTCTACCTGGATGAATGGTTTGGCAGCGGTGGTGTACTCGTGGCGGTGGGGGTAATTCTGGGGCTAGGGGCTGGCATTGCGGGGGTGTACGGTATTCTGAAGCGGGAGACGACGTGGAAACGCTGAAACGAACACGCCTCATGGCGGCGCAGTTTGCCATCGCGTTGACGGTGGCGGCGGCGCTCGTGGCCGTGCCGTTCCACGGGCTGGTGGCCCAGGGCATTGCCATGGGCGGCATCGCCGGGATTCTCGCTTTTTGGCTTTTTGCTTTGCGGATGGAGAAGTTTGCTGCGCGCGGAACCGGCTCGATGGATGCCTTTGCCCTGCGTTGGGCTTTTATTCGGCTGGCCATCTATGCGGCGGTGCTCGTGCGGGCGCTTTACCTGGACATGGAGCAGTTCACGGCCCTGCTGGGCACTGTGGGCGGCTTGTTCATCATCCGTGTTGTTTTGGTGATACTGGCCTTTACGGGCCTCGACCTGAAGCAGGAAGAGAGCTAGACAGATGGAAGGCATCGGCGAACGCCTGATCTGGTACTACGTGCCCTTCACCGACATCGAGATTCCGATGGGCGGCGTGAACGTGCTCACCATCTTCAACACGCTGCTGGTCATGGTGGCGTTGCTGGCGCTGTTCCGCATGTGCATACGCGGCCTGTCGCTCGAGCCGGGCGCGAGCCAGCGTGTTGTCGAGGTTTATGTGGACATGTTCGACAACCTGGTGTCGACTTCGCTGGAATTTGAGGATCAACGCCGCAACCGTGCCTTCTTCCCGCTTATCGGCGCGATGTTTCTGTTCCTGCTGCTCGCAAACTACATGGGCTTTTGGCCCGGCGGCATTTTCGAGGAACCGACGGCGGACGTGAACACGACGCTCGGGCTCGGCATCATGGGCATGGCCATCGCTATTGTGTGCGGTGTGCGGGAGAAGGGGGCGCTCGGGTACCTCGCGGAACTGTGCGGCCCCTTGTTTACCGAGCCCGGTATTGCCGGTAAGTTGTCGGCGCTGTTCTTTTTCCCCCTGAACGTGATTGGCGAGCTCGCGAAGGTGATATCCATCTCGTTTCGCCTTTTCGGCAACATTTTGGGCAGCGGCATCATCATCATTGTGGTGACGCACCTCACGTTGAACTTCAGTTGGCTGGCGATTGGGCTGGATGGATTCTTTATCTTCTTTATCGGCGCGGTGCATGCGTTTGTGTTCACCATGCTCACGCTAACCTACATCGCGGTGGCCATCAAGTAGGCCGGTGACCGGAATACGAGGAACCACTTCGTGGATTCACTGTGGCAAATACTAAACGGCATCGATGAGCAGACCTGGGATATGCTCGGCCGCTACCTGGGCGCGGGTTTTGCGCTGGGCTTCGGCGGCGTCGGTGCGTCGGTGGGCATGGGCATGGCGGCGGCGCAGGCGAACGAAGGCATTATGCGCCAACCGCAACAGCATGGTGTGATGTTGCGCACCATGCTGATCGGGCAGGCTGTCGGGTCGAGCCCCAGTATTTTTGCGCTGGTGATGGGGCTACTCATTTTGTTTCTCGTGGGCACACCGGGTCCGGTCCAGGCGGCGGCGCTTATCGGCGCCGGGCTCAGCATTGGGCTGGGCTGCCTGGGCAGCGGCGCGGGCTGCGGCTGGCCGGCGGGCGCGGCATGCGATGGGGTGGCCCGTAACCCGCACAAGGGCACCGGCATCGCTTCGGCGATGGTTCTGGGCCAGGCCGTGGCGCAAAGCCCGAGCATCTTCGCGCTGGTCATCTCGCTCATTCTGATTTTTGTTCCGGTGGGCAGCGCCCCGATAGCGGCGATCGCGATCGCCTTGGGCGCGGGGTTCGCCATGGGCGCCAGCGCGCTGGGCCCCGGCTTTGGATCGGGTGCCACGGCGGGCGGTGCGGTGCGCGGTGTGAGCCACTGGCCGGAGAGCCAGGGGATTACGATGCGTTCCATGCTCATCGGGCAGGCGGTGAGTCAGACACCGGCGATCTTCGGTTTGCTGGTGGCGTTCATCATGCTCTTTGCCCTCCCGGACCTCGAGCCGGACCTGCTGGGTTTCGCCAAGGTAGCCGGTGCGGGCCTGGCGGTGGGGCTTGGCGGTATCGGGCCGGGCATCGGTTGTGGCCTGGTAGGCGAGTCCGCCTGTGCCGCCAGTGCCGCGGCCCCCGCGCAAGACCCGGTGTTGTTGCGCACCATGCTTATCGGCCAGGCGGTGTCACAGTCCACAGCCATTTACTCTTTGATCATCGCTCTGCTGCTCTTGTATGTGCTTTGATGTTTTGACCGTTCTTAGACGGCGTGCTTAGAAAGGAAACGACCAATGATGGATCCGACGATGGTAACCCAGGTAATGAACACAATGCTGGCGCAGGCCTCCGAGGGTGGGGGCGAGGCCATGCAGGTGGGCGGCGACGTCATCATCCAGGCGGGTGCGCTTATCGGGGCCGGCATTTGCATGGGCTTCGGCGCGATTGGGCCGGGCATCGGCGAGGGCATGGCCGCGGCGAAGGCGTGCGAGGCCATCGGGCGCAACCCGGATGAGGCCGGCCTGCTCACGCGCACGATGCTCATCGGCCAGGCGGTTTCCGAGTCCACAGGCATTTACTCGCTGGTCATCGCGCTGCTCATGCTGTTCGTGGTGAGCTGAGGCCCGCGGGTGCACCCTTTTCAAGAGTTTCGAGCTGATTCGAACGCGGGGAAACGGCCGTGGTAACCATAAATCTGACCATCGTCATCCAGGTACTGCTGTTCCTGGTCTTCATGTGGACCATGAACAAGTGGGTGTTTGCGCCTGTGTTGACGCTGCTCGATGCGCGCCGGGAGGCCGTGGAGCGCGACAGGAAGCAGGCCGGGGAAGCGCAGGAAACCGCCGTGCGCCTCGAGCGCAAGTACGCTGTCGAGGTCGCCGCGATTCACCGCGAAGCGAGCCACCAAGTCGTGCAGGCGCACCGGGCGGCCCAGGAAGCGCACAATGAACGGGTGCTCAAGCTTAAGCAGGAGGCGGAAGCGGAACTGCTCGAAGTGCGCGAGCGTGTTATGGGCGAAGTGGCCGAACAGCGCAAGCAATACCCCGCCTGTGTGCCGGAACTCGCCGACGCGGTCTATGGCGCCATCGTGCCGCAGGAGGTGACGCAGTGAGTCCGGCCAAGCGATTTCTCCTGATTTTTTTCGGCGGCGCCTTTCTGGCCTGGCTGGCGCTCGTGCTGTTGTTCGGCCCTTCCGGCTACTCCAGCGCGTATATGGAGGGCACGTTCGAATTCGACGGCCGCGAGATACCGCGTCAGGAAGCACACGACGAATACCTGATCATCATCAAGAGTCTGCCCTATAAGCTTTACGACCAGCGCCCGCACCTGCACCCGCCCGAACCCGAACGCGATCCGGAGAAAGACCGTGCGGGCATCGAGCATATCACCGAGCGGGAAGCGCGTTTCGTCGAGGCCTATGAGGCGCAGGAGGCCTTTCAGCGCGAGAACACGCGCCGCGGTTGGTTTGAGTTCTTGTATCGGGCGCTGAACGTGATTCTGATCGTTATCCTAATCTGGTACTTTGGCAGGCCGCCATTGAAGCGCTGGATCGAAGCGGAAGTGAACAGCGAACGTGCCACCCTCGATGAAGCGGCGCAGGCGCGTTCCGCCGCCGAGGAACGGCTGGCCAAGGCGCAGGAGAGCGTCGACAACCTGCCCGAAGAGCGTGAGCAGGTTGCGGCCGACACCCAGGCGCAGATAACCCGCGAGCTCGAGCAGGTCGAGGAAGCCAACCAGCAGAGCCTCGCCCTGGCGCGCCAGGAGGTGGAGGATCGCAAGCGCAATGAAGAGCTTGCGGCGGCCTACCTGGTCAAGAAAGAGCTGGTGTATCAGAGCATCGACGAGGTAATCGAGCGGCTTCGGAAAGAATCCACGCCCGAACGCCAGTCGGCGTGGCTGCGTCAGTTCCTGTCTGAACTGGAGCACCGGTCATCATGAAGAATTACCTGCTTGCATATCGCTACGCCAACGCGCTGGCGCAGTCCATCGAAGACGATGCGGATCTCGAGCCGGCCGATGCCGCGCTGACGGCCGCCGCCGCGGTGTATAGGGACAATCCCGAGCTCAACAGCGCGCTGACCACCCCGTCGATCGATGTCGAGGAGCGGGTGCGCGTGCTGCTCGATGTGCTCACGGAAGAGCACCCCTACCTTGTGCGGCGCCTGGCCGAGGTGCTTTTGCGCCGTGGCCGCATCAGCCTGCTGGGCGATGTGGCGGCGGTCTTTTCGAGCCTTGTAGACCGGCGCCTCGAGCGGCTCACCGCCGATGTGCGCGCCGCTCATGACCTGTCAGAAGAACAATGCGCCCGCCTCGAGCAGGCGCTGTCGAAGTTCATCGGAAAAACCGTGCGTCTGGAATTGGCGACCGACTCGGAGTTGCTCGGCGGGGTTGTTGCCCGGCTCGAGGGTATTCTGGTCGACGGCAGCCTGCGCAACCGGCTTGAACGCCTGCGTGCCGCATTGCTTGCGGAGGAGAGCTAAATGAAAATCCACGCCACTGAAATCACCGACATCATCAAGCGGCAGATAGGCGATTTCCAATCTACCGTAGACATCGCCGAAGTCGGCACGGTCATCCAGGCGGGTGACGGTATTGCGCGCGTATTCGGCCTCGAGAAGGCGCTCGCTGCCGAAATGCTTGAATTTCCCCACGACGTGCGCGGCATGGTGCTCAATCTCGAAGAGGACAATGTGGGGGTGGTGCTCTTTGGTGACTACGAGAAAATCGCCGAGGGCGACACCGTAAAGCGCACCGGCCACATCATGTCCGTTCCCGTGGGTGAAGCGCTCCTGGGGCGCACCGTGAACGCGCTCGGGGAACCCATTGATGGGCGCGGTGCCATCGAAACCCAAGAGATGAACCCGGTCGAGTGCATCGCGCCCGGCATTGTGCAGCGCCAGCCCGTGAAAGAACCGCTCCAGACCGGTCTCAAGGCCATCGACGCGATGACGCCGATCGGCCGTGGCCAGCGCGAGCTCATCATCGGCGACCGCCAGACCGGGAAGACGGCGATCGCCATCGACACCATCATCAACCAGAAGGGCGGCGATGTCGTCTGCATCTACGTGGCGATCGGGCAGAAGCGGTCCACCGTGGCCCGCGTGGTCGAGGAATTGCGCGAGCACGGCGCCATGGACTACACGATCGTCGTGTCGGCCACGGCCTCCGAACCCGCTCCCCTTCAGTACATTGCCCCGTATTCCGGCACCGCGATTGGCGAGTATTTCCGCGACCAGGGCAAGCACGTGCTGTGCGTCTACGACGATTTGTCCAAGCAGGCCGTCGCCTATCGCCAGCTCTCGCTGTTGCTGCGGCGCCCGCCCGGGCGTGAAGCCTACCCCGGCGATGTTTTCTACCTGCACTCGCGCCTGCTCGAGCGTGCCGCGAAAATGAGCGACGAGCACGGCGGCGGCAGTCTTACCGCGCTGCCCATCATCGAGACCCAGGCAGGCGACGTGTCGGCCTATATTCCGACGAACGTCATTTCGATTACAGACGGGCAGATTTTCCTCGAGACGAACCTGTTCTACTCGGGCGTGCGTCCTGCCATGAACGCCGGCATCTCCGTGTCGCGCGTGGGCGGCAATGCCCAGGTGAAGTCCATGAAGAAGGTCGCCGGCTCCCTGCGCATCGACCTTGCCCAGTATCGCGAGCTCGAGGCCTTCGCCCAGTTTGGCTCCGACCTCGACAAGACCACCCAGGCCCAGCTCGCCCGCGGGGAGCGCCTTGTCGAGGTGTTGAAGCAGCCCGAGTTTGCGCCTATCACAACCAGCAAACAGATTGTCATTATCTTTGCCGCCACCAACGGCTACCTCGACAAGGTTCCCGTGGACGCGGTGGGCCGCTACGAAGAAGAGCTGTACCTCTACATGGATTCCAAGGCCGCCGACGTACTCGAGGCGCTCAAGAGTCAGGCGCTCGACGACGCACTGCGCGAGAAACTTGGCACGGCGGTCCAGGAATTCACCGATCACTTCCACAAGCGGCAGGGCGACGCGTCCAAGGAAAGCTAACCCATGGCGAGTCTTCGCGACATCAAGCGGCGCATTAACAGCGTCAAGAGCACCCAGAAGATCACGCGCGCCATGAAAATGGTTGCTGCGTCGAAGCTGCGCCGTGCGCAGGAAGCCATTTTGCAGGCCAGGCCCTACGCCTACCGCATGCGCGAGTTGGCGAACTCGCTGGCCCTGCGCGCCGACAGCGACACACACCCGCTATTGCGCAGCGGCGGCGGCAAGAATGTCGAGCTCGTGGTCATCACGTCGGACCGTGGCCTTTGCGGCGGTTTTAACGCGAACATCATAAACCGCGCACTCGACGTTTTCGAGAACCAGTTCAAAGACAAGAATGTCGAACTCACCATCGTAGGCCGCAAAGGTATCGAAGGGCTCAAGCGCCGGCATCTTCCCATACGCACGACTTTCCGCGATATGTACGAGGGCTCGATTATGCACTCGGCAAGCACGATTGTGGACGATGTGGTGGGGCAGTTCATCGCGGGCGAAGTCGACGAGATTCATTGCCTTTACAACGAGTTCAAGTCGGCCATTTCGCAGAAGGTAACCCTCGAGCGCATTCTGCCCTTCGAACCGGAAGCCCCCGAGGAGGAGGACCGCATGGCGCGGATCGACTACCTGTACGAGCCCTCGGAGGCTCGGGTGATCGGGCGCGTGCTTACCGAGCATATGGCTGTGCAGATGCACCGCATTCTCTTCGAATCGTCTGCCAGCGAGCATGGTGCGCGCATGACCGCCATGGATTCGGCCACGAACAACGCAGGCGATGTCATCAACCGGCTCACCCTGCAATACAACCGGGCGCGCCAGAACCAGATTACGACGGAACTGATCGAAGTTATTAGCGGCGCCGAGGCACTATAGTCCGCCCCGCCCACACGGCGCAAGCCGCCCCAAAACCGGAGGATACGATGAGCAACGGCAACGGAAACCATGTGGGACACATTGCCCAGGTGATCGGTCCCGTGATCGACGTCAAGTTCGAGTCGGGTCACCTACCGCCTATCTACAACGCCCTCGAGGTGACGCGCGATGATGGATCCACGCTCATCGCCGAAGTGGCCCAGCACCTCGGGGAAAACACCGTGCGCACGGTTGCTATGGACGGTACCGACGGCCTCATGCGTGGCGGCGAAGTCAAAGACACGGGCGAATATATCAGTACACCCGTGGGCGAGGAAGTGCTCGGGCGCATTATCAACGTCATCGGCAAGCCAGTGGACGAACGCGGCCCGGTCAACACCGAGGAACGCCGGCCTATCCACCGTTTGGCGCCGTTGTTCGACGAGCTCGAAACGGGTACCGAGATGTTCGAGACGGGCATCAAGGTCATCGACCTGCTCGCCCCCTATTCCCGCGGCGGTAAGACGGGGCTTTTCGGCGGCGCCGGCGTCGGCAAGACCGTGCTGATCATGGAACTCATCAATAACGTGGCCAAGCAGCACGGCGGTTACTCCGTGTTCGGTGGCGTAGGCGAACGCACACGCGAAGGCAACGACCTCTGGCTCGAGATGCAGGAATCCGGCGTGCTCGACAAGACGGCGCTCGTCTACGGCCAGATGACCGAGCCCCCGGGCGCGCGCGCGCGTGTCGGCCTCACGGCCCTCACCACCGCCGAATACTTTCGCGATGAAATGAAGCAGGACGTGCTCCTCTTCATCGACAACATCTTCCGCTTCACCCAGGCCGGCATGGAAGTCTCGGCCC
>CAZMVU010000034.1:0-31161 GCA_964569295.1 uncultured Nitrospirales bacterium | reverse complement strand
GGAGAAAGCGAGCGCGCTTAATCCCCGGTCTTGCGGAGTCACGGACAATGCAGCGTTTTCTCACAAACGCCAAAAAAAGCGGGGACAGTCTTCTAGGTTAACGCGTATGGGCCGCAGGCCCAGGTGGTGAATGGGTGTTTTCTCCAGCATGACCTGGGCCTGCGGCCCAAGCGCGAATTTCTCCAAATTTCGCAAGAAAGGGACAGTCCCTGCTCGCGGACTCGCGAGGACAGTCCCCTTTTTGCTTCACTTTTTCACCAACAGCGCGGTAGTACAAGAACTGCGCCCTAAAGAAGTACGAAGATGCTTGTCCTGTGTTTGGCCGCCTTCTATTCCTCCCAATCCGCAACCGCTTCTTCTTTCGTGATCAAGCCGTAGTAGCGGGCACGCCAGAAGGCGTCGATGTAGGCGGCGCCGCCAAGCTGGCGGTGATTGTTCTTGATGAACTGGTTCATCAGGTGCGCCTTGCTCCAAGTTTTCGCGCCGTCTTCCGAGAGGTAGAGGCCGGCGGGGGTGCCGGCAAAGAGGCGGTTGGCCGCACGGCGCGCAAACACCGTGCGCACAAGCGGGATGTCCAGCCCCATGCCCTGCTTGTTCCAGGTCTTGCCGCCGTCTTTCGAGACGAGCACGCCGCCTTCTGTGCCGGCATAGAGCACGCCCGGCTGTTCCGGGTCGAAGACCGGCCGGGAAATGTCGCCGCTCACGAGCGTGGCCAGCACAACGAGCAGCCCGCTGGTGTGGAAGGCCTCATACAACGACTCGATGTCCGGTTCCCAGGAAGCGCCGGCGTCGTGCGAGTGTTGCAGCATGGTTTTCGTGCCGAAGCCGCCGAAGTCGGTCTTGAGCCCGGTGATGATGTGGTCCGGGTCGTGCGGGTCGATGGCGAACCAGGGGTAGGCGTCGGCATGGCCGCGCACCATGTGGCGCAGTCCTACGGCGCCCTGGCGGGTCCAGGCGGGATTATCAAGGGTGCGGGTGAACACGGTGTCGTCGAGCACGGCATAGACCCGCCCCGGCGCTTCACCCACGCCCGGCGCCACGTAAAACGCGGACGAACCCGCCCGCGGTGCGCCATCGCTCAGGGTTTCCCACTGCTGCCCGAGGAATTCCTCGCCGAAGTCCGGGCTGCGGTAGGCGCCCTTCGTGGTGGTGGCATAGAGCACGAACTCGGCGTTGGGGTCGCGCATAATGTCGAGCGGGCGGCCGCCGTCGTTGGGTACGGGCAGCTTATTCCAGTCGTAGCCGCCGGTGGTGCTCAGGTAGAAGCCGTCATCGCAGGCGGCGTAAACCATGCGCACCCGGGGTCCCGCCTCGATGGCGCGCACGCGCGACGGCAGGCCCTCGGAAACGTCGTACCAGCCGCCCCAGGTAGCTGCGCCATCGCGCGACTGGTAGAGCGTGCCGTTCTCCTCGGCGGCGTAGATGACATACGGGTCTTCTTTGGGGATCGCGAGGTCGGCGATGATCCGCGACAGCCAGCGATCGGCCGACAGCAGGTTCCCTTTCCAGATGTACTCGTTGTCCCAGGCGGCGGCGTAGACGGGGTAGGGCGGCTTGTGTTTCTGGGTGAGCGAGTTCATGCGCGGCTTGAGCGTGGTGTCGGTCGGCCAGGTGTAGAGCGCCTGATGCGCCTGTTCCAGCGGTTTATCCATGTCCTCGGCGTCCGGCGTGACCCCGGCATAAATGTAGGTAAACAGGCTCTGGCCGTCGTCGCGGTGCGCCTTCCACATGGTGTCGATAACCACGCGGTAGGCTGCCAGCAGCTCGGGGTCCTCCTCGATGTTCAGGAGGTTCTCGAGGTGGCAGAACACGTGTTCGCCGTCGTCGAAGCCGTGCTCGTAGGCGAAGGACTTCAGCCCGCGCACGCCGTACTGCGCGATGAGCTCATCGTGGGTTTCCTTGAACTTCTCCTTGCCCGTGACGTAGTGGGCGTACTTCGCGCCCGCGATGGCCATGAGGATACGCGTGTTCAGCGTGCTGCCGTCGGTGAAGCCGAGGATGGGCGTGGGCATGCGATCGCGGTCGAGCTTGTGGATCAGGAGGTCATTGTCCACCCAATAGCTCACGAGCGCGTCGATGGCCTCGGTGGCGCGGTCTTTCTGTTCGTCCCCGGCGGCGAGGCGCCAGTACTGCATGAGGCCGTGGACGGCGTCCGAGTAGTTGTGGTGGCTCGGATCGCCGCGCCAACGCAGGTCCTTGTATTCGCCTTCGCCCTGGTGCCATTCGTTGCGGGTACGCGTGTCCCAGCGTTCCTCGTAGGACTCGCCATGGCCCAGCGCATAACCGCGCGCCTGAAGCCCGCGCACGCCCGTGACCAACTGACAGCGGTACACCGCCTCGAAAAGTTCGTCCGCCCGGGCTTTGGCGTCTGCGAGCACGTCGTCCGGTGCACCCTCCTTCTTCAGCGTGGCGTAGCGGAACGACGCCCCGGCCAGGTAGTTCGCGGTCCAGCACACACTGTGCGCGATGTTGCCGATGCCCAGCGTCGAGTCGTCCACGCCGCCGCCGCGCAACGGCACGCGCACCTGCGACGGGTACAGCCCGAGGATGTTGTGCCGCGCGCGGATGTTGTCCTCGAGGGCGCGCTCCTTCACATCGAGCGGCTGCTTCCAGGTTTCTTCCGCGGCCTGCACCGTAGTGGCGAGCAGGAGTGCGGCAGTAAGGAGATATTTGAATCGCATCGTATCGTTCCCTTCCCGGGCAAAGACCGTTTAGAATGGCACCGTCGTTCAACCCTTGGAGTGTTCACATTTGCCATGACCGATGCAAACCCAGGCCAAGTTCCAGTTTATCAGCGAAGATCCTCTGGTCCCGGCGAGTAGTCCTCATATGCACGGTCCATGTTCTTGAGGAGATTATTCTCAGATTTCATCTCTCGTAATCTCTTCTCCACGTCTGTAAGCTTTTTTGTAAGCTGAGCGTTAGCGGCACATTTGCGTTCAAGCTTTGATTCATAATCTCTTAGCTTGCCCTTCAAATCGCTAATCTGTCGATCCCTTTCGGCAATCTCCTTGTAGGGGTCACAAGCAGGGTCCGTGGCTAACTCCAAGATACGAAGGTGAAAACACTGAACATCATCGACGCGGCTAAGAAACTGCTTGCACTCTTTAAGTGTTTTCCTACATTCCCTCTTCCTGGTCTCCCCCTTGTCTACCGCCCACTCCAAGCTGCCTACAGCATCGCGAAATAGACGGTTCTGCTCCTCCACATCCTCGATAAATGAAGCCCATCCCATTTCCCTTCTCCTATCGTGATGCCTTGGCCTATATGCCGCCAAAATGGAACTGTTGTCCAACCTATGGAGCGTTCACATTTGCGATGGCCGATGTAAACCCAGGCGCGTTGGTGCTGCACTCAATTCACAAATCCGACTTCCTCCCAGTATAATGGACAAGACCTGAGAGGAGGTAAGAGAGTTGCTATCTCGTATGCCATTGGATACCCACATCGCAGGCAAGAAGACCGTAGCTCATTGGCTAGACCTGCGAAAGAGTCTCTTGGCGTCACCAGAAGATCCGGCGATTTGGGAGGAAGCTTATGATTTCTTGTATAAGCGCATACACACACGCTTTTTGGGGCCAATAGACAAGATACTGGAAATTGGAGCGGATTGCGGAGAGGGGCATGCTGCAATGGCGCTTCAATGTATTCTAGTTGAGTTTCTTCAAGCGCTCCACGAAGGCCTTGTCTACAGATCAAAACCCTTTCCTGATGAAATAGATGCAAAGTCCAAGGAACTCGGCGTCGAACAGGAGAAGCTAGGTCAACACAAGCAACCTTCGGAGTACAGCGCGAGCGCACAGCTGTTCAAGTCCTTTCTCACAACGCACAGCCCGTGGAAAGAGGTCTTCAAGAGGCGAGATGTTGATTATTTCTTTAGCCACGTCCGATGTGGACTGTTGCATGAGGCAGCAACCAAGAAGGGTTCGCTCGTACGGGCTCAGAAACGCGATGCTCCAGAGACCGTCGCAGAGCGAACAAGTGACGGTCTTGTAGTGTACAGGACAGCTTTTCAAAAAGCACTTCTTGCCTGGCTTGGAGAGTATCGGGGGAAGCTGACGGAAGATCGCAACTTACAACAGAATTTTGTTCGCAAGATGGATGACATAGCCCAAATAAGGCGGTGCTGGTATTTCGCTTACGGGAGCAATATGAAAGAGGATCGCCTAAAGAAGCGGGTCAAAACGCACGCAATCCACAGAAAGTATATCGGGTATTTATGTGACTACAAGTTTTCCTACAATAAGAAGTCAAAGAAGGATGGTTCAGCGATGGCTAACATCATCGCGAAGGATGGCGAGCGTGTTTTTGGGGTGTGCTATGAAATGGACGCTGCCGCTCTGGAAGAGTTGCAGAAATACGAAGGGGGATATAGAAGAATATCCGTCTGGTGCCATAGTCAGAAGAATGTACAAGATGAGCTGATTGACATTGAATGTGAAACCTTCGTTAGTGAGAACACAACTTCGAATATGCCATCGCGAGAGTATGTCATGATGGTTTTGTGTGGGGCCTGCGAACACGGACTTCCAGACGACTACGTTCAGCAATTTCTCATTAGCGACGTGTAAATGCAGGCGTTTCGAGGACATAGCTCATGACCGATGCAAACCCAGGCGCGGTGGTGCTGCTTTCCGGCGGGGTGGACTCGTCGGTGTTGCTGCACCATGTCGTAAAGAATCTCGCGCGTGCGCCGGTGCATGTGCTCAGTTTTCACTATGGCCAGAGGCACCACCGTGAGTTGGACTGCGCGCGTGCGCAGGCGGTGGCGGTGGGTGCGGCGGAACACCGCGTGATCGACATCTCGTTTCTCGGGCCGTTGCTGGCGCCGGGCAGTGCGCTCATCGATGGCGGCGGCGATGTGCCGGACCTCGCCGGCCTCAGCGAGACGGAACTCCAGCAACCGCCGACCTATGTGCCGAACCGCAACATGATGCTGCTCTCGATGGCGGCGGCCTATGCCGAGGCGAACGGCTTCGCGGATGTGTTCTACGGCGCCCAGGCGCAGGACGAGTATGGCTATTGGGACTGCACGGCGGTGTTTCTGGACCGGCTCAACCACCTACTGGCGTTGAACCGTGGCACGCGCATCACGATTCACGCGCCGTTTATCACGAAGCCGAAAGCCGAGACGGTGCGCCTCGGGCTCGAACTCGGGGTGGATTTCGCGCAGACCTGGAGCTGCTACCGTGGCGGCGAGCAGCCCTGCGGCACGTGCCCGACCTGCGTCGAGCGGCGCAACGCCTTTGCGGCGTGTGGCGTGAAAGACCCGCTGGAACAAACTTGAGCCGTAACGCTTGAGCCGATTGACGCGCACCTGACCATGATTGGCGCCAACAGCATGGTTATCACCGGCGCACGCTGGTATTCGCGATCGCGGAACGGATTGGCGAAACGAGTGCGCCGCGTTGCGCCATACGGCTACAGGGTTACCTTCAGGCTTGTTGCCGAAGACCGTCGCCGTTCCCGGAACACACCGTGACCCCCGTCATGCGCGCCTTCTTGCCTGCTGACGTGGCATGTTCACTGGCTCAGGTACCGCCGCTTGATCCGTTGCCACGTGCCATCGGTGAACGTGGTGAGCAGCGCACGGTTGATGCGTTCGCGCAGCGGGCTGTCCTGCGGAAAAGCGAACGCGTAGTCCTGCCGCTCGAAGGTGCCGGGGAGCACATGCAGGTCGCCCGCCATGGCGCCCGAAGCCTCGTGCAGCAGGATCGGGACATCGTAGACCACGGCATCGGCCGTTTCCGCCGCCACCGCAGCGAGGGCATCATGCAGTTTTTCGAACCGCACCGGGCGTATCCCGTTGGCGGTTAGATAGGCCTCGCTCGTCGAATCGCTCACGGTCGCCACACGTTGGCCGGGCAGGTCTTCGGGCCCCTGGATCGCACCGGAGAGTTGTCCGACGGTGAGCGTGGAGGCAATGGCCGCGGTAAAACTGCTGATCGTAACGATGCTCACAAACATCCACACCAAGGCGATAAACCTTCCCGCCGTGGTGATCGGCGCCTTGTCGCCATAGCCCACTGTGGTCATGGTGACCGCAGACCACCAGAATCCCGCGCCAAGGCCTTCCGCTGCCGAACCGCCGAATTGGTCCGCATTGCGGCGGCGCTCGACCAACCACAACAGCGCGCCCACACCCAGCAACACACCCGCGAGCAGGGCGATGGCCCCGAAGAAATCGAGCGAGATGAGCCCGCGCAAAGACGCCAGCCAACTGCCGCCAGCCTCCGCCGGCACTGCGATGCCCAGGCCGGAAGAGTAGAAGGGGTGGCCAAAGTCAAAGGCCACTTCGCGGCCGGCGGTCACCGTGAGCGCCGCCACACCGGCATCCACGTCCCCCGCCTCCACGGCCGCCAGCATGCCTTCGAGGTCCGCATCCTTGTACTCGAAGGCAATCCCCTCCACCGCGGCGATGTGTTCCCACAGGTCGATGCTGAGCCCCCGCCACACCCCATCCGCCCCCTGCATAACAAACGGCGGGGCTTCCTTCGTGGCCACCGTGAGCGGCTGGGCGGCTTCTTCTGCCGGCTCGGCAGAGGCCAGCGGGACAACCGTGAACAGGAACACCATGCCTGAGCAAAGAATAGTAACCGATCTCGACATGCGCACCTCCAGGCTCTCTTGCGGTTTCTCTTGAAGGGAGTGCGGGGAGCTTCGCTTGGATAAGAGAGGGTGCAGCTCTCGCATTACCGCTGAACATCTTCCGAACACAACGTATGATAGTCAGCAAAACCGGGACGGACGCAAGCGAGCGCGTTCCCGAGCGAGACGGGTCGGTCCCGGGTTTTGCGGCCCCGATAGAAAAATTTCGTGACCTTTTACACGAGGGGCCCGCAAAGAAAGGGACAGTCCCTGCTCGCGGACTCGCGAGGACAGTCCCTTTATTTGCTTCACTTATGCTGCGAAGCGGTAATGTCAGAACTGCACCCATAAAAGAGAAGTTTCCCCCACTAATCTCTGTATGCTACCCCGTCCTAAAACCCCATCGAGCGGCCGATGATTTCCTTCATGATTTCCGTGGTGCCGCCGTAGATGGTTTGCGCGCGCGCATCGACAAACGCCCGGGCGATGGGATACTCCATCATGTAACCGTAGCCGCCATGGAGCTGGATTCCGTGGTTCACGATGCGCTGCTGCATCTCCGTGGCCCACCACTTGAGCATGGCCGCCCTTTCCGCCGTGAGCGCGCCTGCGTTGTGCAGCAGCACGCAATGGTTCAGGAACACACGCGCGATCTCGATCTCCGTTTTCATCTCGGCCAGTTTGAAACGGTTCGCCTGGAACTTGCCGATCGGCCGGCCGAAGGCCGTGCGCTCCTGACAATAGCCGACCGTCATTTCGAGGATTTTCTCCGCCGCCGCCACCCCCGACGCCCCGATGCTCAGCCGCTCCTGCGCAAGCCCCTGCATGAGGTACATGAATCCCGCGCCCTCCTCGCCGAGCCGGTTCGCCACAGGCACACGGCAATCCTTGAAAAACAGCTCCGCCGTATCCTGCGCGTGCAGGCCGACCTTCTCGAGGTTGCGGCCGCGCTCGTAACCCGGGGTGTCCCGCTCGACGAGGATGAGGCTCGTGCCCCTGGCCCCGGCGCCCGGGTCGGTCTTCGCCACCACGATAACCACGTCGTTCAGAATGCCGTTGGTGATGAAAGTCTTCTGCCCGTTGATGACATAGTCGGCGCCGTCGCGCACGGCCGTGGTCTGGATAGCCTGAAGATCGCTGCCGGTGTCCGGCTCGGTCATGGCCACCGACGCAATCAACTCGCCCGTCACCAACCGCGGCAGGTATTTCTGTTTCTGTTCTTCCGAGCCGAACTTCGTGATGTAGGGCACGGCCATGTCGGTATGAACGGGAATGCCCGCGCCCGAACCGCCATACGCGATAAGCTCTTCCGCGACCACGAGATTATAGCGGTAGTCTTCAAGCCCTAGCCCGCCATACGCCTCCGGCACGTCCATGCAGAGCATGCCCGTCTCCCCCGCCGTGCGCCACAGCTCCCGCGCCACGATACCGTCCTGTTCCCACTGGTCGACATGCGGCGCGATCTCACGCTCGCAGAACGCGCGGACCGCATCGCGGAACATGCGGTGTTCTTCCTCGAAGAATTCCGGGATCATAGTGTGGGCCCTCGTGCCGCGGCCGGTCTCCTGTGCGCGTCACAACACCGTGCTCTACCCCAGCCGCTCCGCCACAATCTCAGCAATATCACGCACGGGCACATCGCTCGCGCAATTGGTCACGCTGTCGCTCAGCATGGTAATGCAGAAGGGACACGATGCGCCAATCTCCTGCGCCCCGGTGCGAAGGAGTTCATCGGCACGGATGGCGTTGATCGGTTCACCCAGGGTTTCCTCGAGCCACATGCGCCCCCCGCCCGCGCCGCAACAGAGGCCGTGTACCCGGTTGCGTTCGGCCTCGACAGCCTCGGCGCCCGTGGCCGCGATGGCCCGGCGCGGTTCTTCGTATACATCGTTGTAGCGGCCGATATAGCACGAGTCGTGAAAGACGGTTCTCGCGTCGTTGCCGCGGGACACGGGCAGCTTGCCGTCCGCCATGAGTTCGCAGATAAACTGGCTGTGGTGTATGACCTCGTACCGCCCGCCGAAGCCGGGATACTCGTTCTTTATCGTGTTGAAGCAGTGCGGACACGCGGTGAGGATGCGGTTGAACTTGTATTGGTTGAGGGTCTCGACGATTTCTGCGGCAGCCATCTGGTAAAGGTATTCGTTGCCGAGGCGGCGGGCGCTTTCGCAGTTGCAGCGCTCTTCCGGGCCCAGGATGGCGAAATCAGCGCCGGCGGCATTCAATATCTGCGCCATCGCCCGGGACACCTTCGTGTTGCGGTCGTCGTAGGAGCCCGCGCACCCCACCCACCACAAGATGTCCACCTCCAGCTTGTCCGCCATGAGCGGCACATCGAGCCCCTCGGCCCATTTGGCGCGTTCCTCGCGCGGCAAGCCCCATGGGTTCCCGGCGTTCTCCATCTGGCGGAACGTGTTTTGCGCCTGCTCGGGCGTGGCGGATTCCATGAGCGTGAGGTGGCGGCGCATGTCAACCAGTTTGTCCACATGCTCGATACCCATTGGGCAATGTTCAACGCACGCCATGCAGGTGGTGCAGGCCCAGATGGCCTCGACATCGGCCACCGTGCCGATCAATTGCTTCGTTGTTGGGCGTTCGCCGTTCTCCTGCTTCAAGAGTTTCGGCCCGTCTTCGAGCAGGTGGTCCTTCAGGTCGGTGATGAGGTACTTCGGCTTGAGCGGCTTGCCCGTGAGCCACGTGGGGCAGTAGTCCTGGCAGCGCCCGCACTCGATGCAAGCATAGAGATCCAGGTTCTGTTTCCAGGAAAACTGCTCGATATGCTCGACGCCGAATTGCTCGGCGTCTTCATCCTCGAGATCCATTTTACGAAGCGTGCCGCGTGGGCGCGTACGCTTGAAAGCAAGGTTGATGGGCCCGGCAATGAGGTGCATGTGTTTCGTGGGAATGACCAGCAACGCTACGAGCATGAGGTGGAAAAGCGCATCGAGCCACCACGCAATGTGGCCGGTTACGAGCAATGCACCAGGAGAGAGGCCCCGAAACACACCGGCCAGGGGCGCGGCGACGATATGCGCGGAGGTCTCCGCGGCCGCACCGATCGCTATCTCTGTGGCGTTGGCGAAGAGGTAGGCCAGCATCGCGCCGCCGATCCCGATAAACACAATGGCCGACTCGATAGACCGCGGCGTGAGCACGGCGGGGCGCAGCACATAGCGCCGGATAGCCAGGCCCAGCACCCCCGCGATGATGAGTACGGCGAATACATCGGCCACGGCCGCGTAAGCGGCGGCGGCAGGCGTGTCGCCGAAGAGGTGAAAGCCGGGCACAAACGCCGCGGTGAAATGGTTGATTGTGTTCACCGCGAAAATGAGGAAGCCCCACACAATCAAAATGTGGAACAGGCCAACCCACGGCTTGCGGAAAGTCGCACGTTGTGAAAGCACATCGACGACAACCGCGCCAATGGCCGGCTTACGTTCGTCGGGATCGGGGGCGCACAGTTGCAGCAACCGCACAAGCGTGCGCGTGCGCAATACTACGTAGCCGATAAAGCCGATTAAGAGCAGGGCAAAGACGATTTGTTCCGGTAGCGTGAGCATGAAACGTATACCGTGTTGTGGCGGATCTTCCGATCCTGCCACCGTTTGTGCCGAAGACCTCCAGTACCAGCGTCAAAAGGGAAATCTTCAGTGTGCCCAGTGTGTGTGGCGGCACGGACTCCGGACCGTGCCACAAATGATTCTATGCTTTCAGCAAGGCCTTGGCTTCTTCGGTCAGCTTGGGCACGACCTCGAAAAGATCGCCGACGATCCCGTAGTCGCACAGTTTGAATATGGGCGCATTCGCATCCTTGTTGATGGCCACGATAATCTTCGAGGTGCGCATGCCGGCCTGGTGCTGAATGGCGCCACTGATCCCGCACGCGATGTAGACATCGGGACTGACCACCTTGCCGGTCTGCCCAACCTGGTGCGCGTGCTTGATCCAGCCGGCGTCCACCGCCGCACGCGATGCGCCCAACGCCGCGCCGAGCACGTCGCACAACTCCTGCAACACGGACCAGTTGCCCGGATCCTGAATGCCGCGGCCGCCGCTCACGACGATCTTCGCCTCCGTCAGCTCGATCTGGCCCTTCGCGGCTTCCGCCGCCTCCTTCAACACCGTGCGCAAGTCGACGCCCGGCATCTCGCGTTTCTCGACCTCGGGAATGGCGCCGCCGGCGTCCTGCACAACCTTCACCACGTTCGGCCGCAGGGAGACCATCGCCGGCAATGCGTCGGCCGCCACCTCGCTGACAACCTTGCCGGCATAGATCGGCTTCCTGACCATGAGCCCATCGTCCCACCAAACCGCGATGGCGTCCTGCACAAGTTCGCAGCCCAATCGCCCGGCTACGGATGCGCAATACTCCTTGCCGAGGGCCGTGGCGGAACCGATGATGACCTGCGCACCCAGCTCCTGCGCGAGATCGCGCACGATAGGTACATAGGCGTCGTTCGAGTAATGGCCGAGTTCTTCTTTCTCGTAGGCGTAGACCTTCTCGATGCCGAATCCGGCAAGCTTCTGCGACTCGCCGCCGAGGCCCTGGCCGATGTATACCGCGTTCAGCGGCATGCCCGCCGCCTTCGCGATCATGCCGGCGGCCGTCGCCGCCTCGAATGCGCAATCCTTCAGCTCACCGCGTTGTTCCAGCAATACCAATACGCTCATCGGGCGTCTCCTCATCTTGCTTTTGTTCTGGCCGGTATCCACACCGCACCACAGGCATGACCGAAGGTCTCCTTTGCATAGGGGGTGGAGCCCTGCGGTCCGAAGAGTGGCACGGCCTGGAGACCGGCCACAACTGTTTTTGGAGTGGCGTGGCCTGGAGACCGGCCACAACGCAAAATCATATCACCTGTTCTTCTTCACGCAACGCCGTGAGCAGCCTTTTCACCGCATCGCCGGGTTCGCCTTCGATAATCTTGTTGCGCCTGTCCTGGCGCGGCAGCGCCATCGTTGCCACGCGGAGCGCACCGGCAAGGGCGCCGGCGTCGAGGCCGAGGTCAGCGAGGGTCACTGTATCGATGGGCTTCTTCTTCGCCTTCATGATGTTCGGCAGCGTGGGATAGCGCGGTGTGTTGATGCCTTTCTCGAGCGAAAACAACGCCGGCAGCGGCAATTCGAGGGTATACTGGCCGCCCTCGACCTCGCGGTCCACTTCGGCCTTGCCCTCGCGCAGCTCCAGCCGCGTCACCACGGAAGCGTGGGGCAGCCCCAGAATCTCCCCCACCCGCTCAGGCACCTGCGCGGCGTCGTCGTCGACCGCTTGTTTCCCCGCGAGCACAAGGTCCGGCGCCTCCTTCTTCAGCGCCGCCGCCAATGCTTCCGCAATGCCCCGGCTCGTGGCGCCATCAAGCCCCGCTCCCGTGACCAGCAGGCCGCGGTCCGCACCCATGGCAAGTCCCTGCCGGATGGTCTCCTTCACCTCCTCGCCGCCCAGACTCACCAGCACCACCTCCGCCTCACCGGCCTCCTTGGTCTTGATCGCCTCCTCGACAGCGTGTTCGTCGTAGGGGCTCATAACATACTTCAGGCCCGACAACTCGACCGACTTCCCGTCCGGCCCGATCTTGAAGACCGAGGCTGTGTCGGGCACACGTTTGATTAGTACGGCTATTTTCACCTTGCCTTTACCTCCTCAATCTACCGTCTGGTAGACAAATCAAGCGCTACCTGCACGGCATACATGTGCGTAAGTTCTTGTACGATGCGGATAAACCGTTTGAAAACGCCGCCCTTGCCTACCGCATGGTAGGCAAATATGCGCACACCATGCCACGCTTGAGTGCAGCGAGTCAAGTGCAGGATCGCGGCCAGAAGCCCTTCTTTCCCTGGGCGGCGGCGGAGGTTGGGGGCGTCGGGGGACAAGAGTGAAACCGGCCTTTGAAGCCATCCCCATTTCCTTGGCCGCCAGCGTCAGATGCGATGAGGATCGCAGCCACCCATGAAACCACGGAAACGGCGCCGGCGCCAACACCCCCCCGCCGTCAACAAGGACGCACACGGGCTGGCACACAGACAGACAGGCTGGCACGCAGGCACACGCATCGGCACTCCCGGCTCACCCGCCCATTCTTCACCCTGCCGCACCCCAACGCGATTTGTTAGAATGCGGCGGCAAACGCGCGGGAACCCAGCGCCAGGAGAAAACCATGCCAGTACGACTTGCCGTGTTGCTATCCGGAAGCGGCACCACGTTGCAAAACATTCTTGACCACATTGCCGAGGGCAAGCTCGATGCCGAGGTGGTGTCGGTCCTGTCTTCGCGGCGCGACGCATACGGCGTGGTGCGCGCGAACAAGGCACACATTCCCACGGCCGTGTTCCCCCGCCGCGAATACCCGCATCTGGCGGAATTCAGCGGCGACATCTGGGCCGAGGTGCGCAAGCACGAAGCAGACCTCGTGGTACTGGCAGGGTTTATGTCGCTGCTGGCCGTACCGGAAGACTATGAAAACCGCATCGTGAATGTGCATCCCGCGCTCATACCGGCATTCTGCGGCAAGGGCATGTATGGCCATCACGTGCACGAGGCGGTCATCAACTACGGCGCCAAGATAACCGGCGCCACGGTGCACTTCGTGAACGAGGAGTACGACAACGGGCCAATCATCCTGCAAGAGGCGGTCCGCGTGCACGAGGACGACACGCCGGACACCCTCGCGGAACGCGTACAGGCAAAAGAGCGGGAACTCTACCCGAAAGCCATCCAGTTGTTTGCCGAAGGACGTTTGAAGGTCGAGGGAAGGCGGGTGCGCATCTTCGCCAAACCGGACAACGGGTGCTGAGACGATGCCTGCAACACCACCTCAGGAACGCACCGAACCCGCCGACCTGTGTACCGCCAGCGGCAGCCTGAACCCGGCAGCGCTCGGCTGGTCCCGCCGGCCGAACCTGCGCTGCAACCTCACCGGCGGCTGGCCGCGCAACAAACGCTGGCATTACTGGGGCATCATGGGCGACGATGCCTTTTTCTCACCGGCCATTGCCGACATCGATTATTTGGCCTTCGGCGCGGTGTACGTGCTCGACTTCGCCGCGAACCGCCTCGCACAGACGGCCGCGCAGCGGTTATTGCCGCGCAAACGGCTGCCCTTGCCCGTTGGCGTGACGGGCAAGGCGGGTTTTCATGCGAGGCATTTCGATCTCGCCATCGACGACAAGGAGGACCAGGTGACCATCGCGTTTGACGGGCGGCTCGCCAAGTTACCGCTGACAGCGCGGTTCACGGTGACCCGGCCGCCGGAACACGAGAGCCTGAATGTGGTGGTCCCGTGGAGCGAACGCCGGTTCCAGTTCACCTCGAAGCAGGTGGCCCTGCCAGCCTCCGGCACGCTCACCTGGGGCGACAAAAACTTCACGTTCGCACCCCAGCGCACATGGGCCGTGCTCGATTATGGCCGCGGCCGATGGCCCTACCGCAGTGTGTGGAACTGGGCCGCGGCCGCGGGACGCATCGGGCCGGACATGGTGGGGCTCAATTTCGGCGGTCAGTGGACGGACCATACGGGCGCTCATGAAAACGGCGTGTTCATCAATGGCCGGCTATATCCCCTGCACGAGGACGTGGTCTTCACACCGGACCGCACGGATTTCATGCGCCCCTGGCGCGTGCATACGCCCGGCTCCGGAAACGTGGCCCTTGCGTTCACACCGTTCCACGACCGCACCGAGCGCATCAACCTCGGGCTCATCGCGGCGAACACGCATCAGTGCTTCGGCCACTTCACGGGGACCGTGCGCGTGGACAACCGCCCGCTCGAAATCGGCCACCTGCCCGGCTGGGCGGAGGAATGCCGATGGCGCTGGTAACGCCCCGGGCTGTCATCTTCGATCTCGACGGCACACTCATCGACTCGACGGACGCCATTGTCACGTGTTTCCACAAAACCTTCGATCACTACAAACGTCCGCGGCCCGCAGCGGAGTCGATTGTGGCGGTCATCGGCGCACCCCTCGAAGACCAGTTTCAGCTTTTCTGGCCCGCGTGCGATCCGGTGGATTGCGCGAGAACGTACCGCAGCTTCTACGCCGTCGAATGCTGCGGCCGCACGCACCTCATGCCCGGCGCCCGCGAGATTCTGGAGGCGTGCCGCGCGGCCGGGCTCGCACTGGGCTTCGCCACGTCGAAGTCCCGGGTGTATGCCGAGCAGATTCTCGCGCATCTCGGTGTGCTCGATTACTTCACCGCGCGTATCGGCCCCGGCGAAGTAACCCGCCACAAACCACATCCCGAGGCGGTCGAAGTGTGTGCCCGGCAACTCGGGGTGCCGCCTCAGGCATGTTTTCTTGTCGGCGACACGCATTACGACGCCGGCGCCGGGCAAGCAGCCGGCGCACGGATGGTCGGCGTGACAACCGGTCCCGCCTCGCGCATGGAACTGGAAGGCCTCGGCACCGAGGCAGTCTACGACAACCTCGACGGCGTACGCGCGCATATCTTGCGGGCCATGCGCTAAAGAGGACAAGCGCCGGAGTTTGCGCTGCCGCGCCCCTGGCACAGGACTCCATCGTTGACCTGCTGCCGCGAATCGGCAACGCACGCAAGTGTCTGTCCCCAGTGTGACGGCATTTCCAGGCGCGCGCGGTTTGCTCATTCGCGCGTTACCACACAACGAGCGGCATGTGCGCGGGTAATCGAGGCGTGTAACTTGCGTTGAACGGCCCCGGAGCGTATCCTGAGCGCGTTTCCCCCAGCCTTCCGAGAGGGAGTACCCCATGGACGAAAAACGACCGGGTTTGAGTTATAAGGATGCCGGGGTCGATATCGACGCCGCGAACCAGGCACTGGCCAATGCGAAAGAGGCCGTGCTGCGTACGTTTAACGACAACGTGCTACAGGACTTAGGCAGCTTCGGCGCCATGTACCAACTCGATGTGAAGGACATGGAAGCGCCGGTACTGGTGTCCTCGGTGGATGGCGTGGGCACGAAGCTCAAGATCGCCTTCATGACCGGACGCCACGACACCGTCGGGATAGACCTGGTGTCACATTGCGTGAACGACATCCTCGTGCAGGGTGCACGGCCGCTCTTCTTCCTCGATTACCTGGCCACGGGCCACATGAGCCCGACGGTCATCGAGGATGTCATCCGCGGGCTGGCCACCGGCTGCCGCTATGCCGGTTGCGCGCTTATCGGCGGGGAGACGGCGGAAATGCCGGGCATGTACCAGCAAGGCGAATATGATCTCGCCGGTACGATTGTCGGCGTGGTCGACCGCAAGCATGTGGTCGATGGCAGCCGCATCGAAGAGGGCGACGCCATCATCGGATTGCCGTCGTCCGGCCTGCACACCAACGGATACAGCCTCGCGCGTAAGATCGTCTTCGAAGTGGCCGGCCTCGATCCCGAGGATGAAATGCCCGGCGTGGGCCGATCGGTGGCCGATGCACTCCTCGAGCCTCACGTAGCCTACGCCAAACTCATGCAGATCGTCATGAAAATTGTCGATGTACGCGGCATGGCGCACATCACCGGCGGCGGCATGACCGACAACCTGCCGCGCATTGCGCCGAAAGACATGGGGTTTTCCTACGAAATCAACCTCGATAGCTGGATCGTGCCGCCGGTGTTCCGGTTCTTGCAGGAACAAGGCGATGTCGCTCCGAAAGAAATGCTGCGCACCTTCAACATGGGCATCGGGCTCATCTTCGTGGTGCCCGCCATCCAGACAAAACAGGCCATCGAAGGCGTGCAGATGGCCGGGAAAGACGCATATGTCATCGGGCGTGTCGGAAAAGGTAAGGGCGCCGTACAGTATGCAGGAAACGTGAACTATGGCTAGCCGGATTGAAGTGGCTATGAAGCCGGGGCTGGCGGACCCCGCGGGCGAGGCCGTGCGTGCGCGGCTGGCGGAAGACCTCGGCATCCATGTCGACCACGTGACCGTTATCGACGTCTACACCATCCACGCCAACCTGACCTTCGACGAACTCGAGGCCGTGCGCCGCGAGTTGTTCACGGACCCCGTGATCCAGCAGTCCGCGGTCGATGCCTCCCTCGCCTACGACTTCGACTACGTCATCGAGGTGGGATTCCGGCCGGGCGTCACGGACAACGTGGGCAAAAGTTCGGCGGAAGGCGTGGACGATGTCCTCGGCCACCGCCTCGAATCCGGCGAGACGGTCTTTAAGTCGACCCAGTACGCCTTGCGCAGCGGCGGCCTCGATCATGCTGCGTGCGAACGCATCGCCCGGGACGCCCTCGGCAACGGACTTATCGAGACGTGGGTCGTCAAGTCGAACCCAGAGATGGCGGAACTCGGCGGTGCGCCGTTGTTGCCGTTACCCATCGTGACCGAACTAAGCGACCCCACGGTGCACGAGATCGATCTCGAGGTGGACAATGACCAACTCGTGCGGCTCAGCCGCGACATGATGCTCGCCCTCGAGCTCGGTGAAATGCAGGCCATCCAGGCCTATTACCGGCGCGACGACGTGCGCGCGTGGCGCGCGGAACATGGCCTCCCCGAGCGGCCCACGGATATCGAACTCGAGATTCTCGCGCAGACCTGGTCGGAACACTGCAAGCACAAGATTTTCAGCGCCGAGATCGAATACACCGGCCCCGGCGGAAAGGTCCACACCATCGACGGCCTGTTCAACACCTACGTGAAAGGGACAACGTCGGAAGTGGCAAAGCGCGTGAACTGGCTGGTCAGCGTGTTTGACGACAACGCGGGCATTATCCGGTTCGATGAGGATCACGACTTCGCACTCAAGGCGGAAACCCACAACAGCCCCTCGGCGCTGGACCCCTACGGCGGCGCCATGACGGGGATCGTGGGCGTCAACCGCGACATTCTCGGCGCGGGACTCGGCTGCCGGTGCATCTTCAACACGGACGTGTTCTGCTTCGCGCCACCCAACTACGAGGGCGAAATTCCCGCGCGGCTGCTCCATCCGCGGCGCGTGTTGCGCGGGGTGCATGCGGGCGTGAAAGACGGCGGCAACCAGAGCGGCATCCCCGATGTGAACGGCGCCATCGTATTCCACGACCGGTTCCTCGGCAAACCGCTGGTATTCTGCGGTACCGGCGGCATCATTCCGCGCACCGTCGCCGGACGCCCGAGCCACGAGAAAAAGGCGAACCCCGGCGATCTCGTGGTCATGGTGGGCGGCCGCATCGGGAAAGACGGCATCCACGGCGCGACCTTCTCGAGCGAAGAGCTGCACGAGGGCTCCCCCGCTACCGCCGTACAGATAGGCGACCCGATCACCCAGAAGAAAATGAGCGACCTGCTCCTCGAGGCGCGCGATCTCGGACTCTATAACAACATCACCGACAACGGCGCCGGCGGTTTGTCCTCGAGCGTGGGCGAGATGGCCCGGGGCAGCGGCGGCGCCGTCGTGCATCTGGACCGTGCGCCGCTCAAGTACGCGGGGCTGGCGCCGTGGGAAATCTTTCTCTCGGAAGCGCAGGAACGCATGACCCTCGCCATCCCGCCGGACAAGATCGACCCGTTCATGGACCTCGCGAAACGCCGTGAGGTCGAGGCGACCGTGCTCGGCAAGTTCAGCGATTCCGGCAAACTCGAGACCTTCTACAACGGCGCGCGCATCGGCGCACTCGACATGGATTTCCTGCACGACGGTGTACCCAGGATGAAGCTGCGTGCACAATGGGGACCGCCAGCCCCCGCGCCTGAGATCATTATCGAGGACACGGATCTCACGGCCGATCTCAAAGCCGTGCTTGGCACATTCAACGTGTGCAGCAAGGAACCCTTCGTGCGCATGTACGACCACGAGGTGCAGGCGCAGAGCGTGCTCAAGCAGTTCCAGGGCGTGACCAACGACGGCCCGGGAGACGCCGGGGTTATCCGTCCTGTACATGGATCGAACAAAGGCATCGCCGTGGCGTGCGGTATCACGCCGAAGTACGCCGATATCGATGCGTACCACATGATGGCCTGCGCCATCGACGAAACGGTGCGCAATCTCGTGGCCGTCGGCGCGCGCATGGGAACCATCGCCGGGCTGGATAACTTCTGCTGGCCTGACCCCGTCGAAAGTGAAAAGACGCCCGACGGCCGCCACAAGCTCGCCCAGCTCGTGCGCACGTGCCAAGCGCTCTATGACGTGTGCGTGGGCTACGATATCCCGCTGATCTCCGGTAAGGACAGCATGAAGAACGACTACAAAATCGGCGACACCAAAATCTCGATTCCGCCGACCGTCCTGTTTACCGCCGCCGCCATACTCGACGACGCCACCAGGGTCGTCTCGATGGATGTGAAGAAGCCGGGCGATGTGGTCTATGTGCTGGGCGATACGAAAGACGAGCTGGGCGGCAGCGAATACCTCGCGCTGCGCGGCCAGCTCGGAAAAAACGTGCCTAAGGTCGACACCGCCTCCGCGCGCAAACGCTACGAGAAACTGGCGGACGCCGTCGGCAGGGGGCTGATCGCCTCGTGCCATGACTGCTCCGATGGCGGCCTGGCCGTGGCGCTGGCGGAGTCGGCCTTTGCCGGCGGCTTCGGCATGAACCTCGACATCGCAGGGCTCGGCATCGAAAAGAACGTGGTGGCCCTGTTCAGCGAATCGCAAAGCCGCCTCGTGGTCACCGTACCCGCGGAAAAAGAAGCCGACTTCACCGCGCACATGGAAGGCACGGGAGGCGTCCACCACCTTGGCGTCGTCACGCCCGATGTAACCTTCAGCATCGCCTGCCGCAACGGCCAGCGCGTGCAGGCGCCGCTCCAGGACTTGAAGGAGGCCTGGCAGCGGCCGTTGCGCTGGTGAGGCAAATCTTGTTTTAGGGATTCACCACAAAGGCACAAAGAACACGAAGAACTCACAAAGAGAGGGCGCAGTTCTTGTATTACCGCGCTGTTGGTGAAAAAGTGAAGCAAAAAGGGGACTGGCCTCGCGAGTCCGCGAGCAGGGACTGTCCCTTTCTTGCGAAATTTGGAGAAATTCGCGACGCTTTTCTCCAAGGCCGCAAAACCAGGGACAGACCCGTCTCGCTCGGGGACTCACTCGCTTGTGTCAGTCCCGTTTTGCTTGCTGACAACTGGCACCGAAGGAACCAAAACATCGGTAGTAGAAGAACTGCACCCCGAAGAGAAGAAGTGAAATAGAAGGAGACGGCGGCGTTGGATATGAGGTGAGTCCCGTGGCTCAGACACTGACCATTCACACCGAGCACGATGAACACGGTTACTACGCCTGGTGCTCGGAACTCGAGGGCTGTCAGACCCAGGGAGAATCACTGGCCGAAACCCTGACGAATATAGGGCAAGCCATTGAGCTGTATTGGGAAACACTGTCGGTACAGGAGAATGTCGAATAAAGTGGCCAGAACGGAATGGCGAGCGGACATTATCTTGGGAATTGTCTTTTCGCGCTGCTATGCGTACCCTGAATAGCGTTGGCTATCGCTTAAAGAATCACCAGCCGGAAAGGTGAGATGAAATGAGTGAAGAGGAAAAACTCGAGCAGGAAGCAATAGCGGTTACGTCGTCCGAGGACGTACCGGCCGTTTACTTCAATGGCTTCATCAATTCGCTGAGCAATGGCGATGTCATGATCATTCTCAAGCGCAACAACCGTCCTGTGGCCGTCTTGAATGCGTCCTACACCGTGGCCAAGTCGCTCGCGCAGAAACTCAGCCAAACCATCGCCTACCTGGAAGACGCCACCGGCAATCCGATTATGACCACCGACACGGTGAGGAGCGATCTTGAAAAAGGAGCGCAGTCCGATGACGCCTAGCCATTCTCATGCGAGTGATTTGGCGCCCTTCAGCGTGCCGGCGGACTTCCGCCATCCCACGCTTTCCAAGTTGCGCGCATTCACCAAGCTCGAATCCGGCTGGTCGTTTGGGGAAGGCAAACCGCTTTCGGCGAAGGCCATTGAAGGTGCACGGGCTTTACAGCGGCAGGCGGAATCGCTCGGACTTTTAGAAACCGACGTGTTTCCCGGCCTGAATGCGGAGGTTGTCTTTGCCGCTTATCATGGCCGGGCTTATCTTGAATATACGGTCTATCCGATAGGCCACATTGATTTCACGAAGGAACTAGACGACGTCGGGGTGAAGGAAGCAAGCTTCCAAGACATTGATACTGCCACGACCGCTTTTAAGGAGGAGATTCGGGAGCTATGGAGGTCCTCCGCATCCTCAACGTCCGGCACCATTACGACCGGCGACGGCAACGGTTCAACAGTGTCGCCTTCAGCCCGACAGGAGACCCGCCGGGAATTTCGGTTATTGATGCTGACTGCGTTCGAGCCGGACAACAAACTCCTTGCGAGCATATCCGAAGATACTACTGCGGCGTCGCTTCAGATCCACCGGTGTTCTGGCGATTCGACACAGAACTTTTACCTGAGCACCGCTTAGAACAAAAGGATTCGCCAACCGGCGATTCCTGCCACTATAACATTCGTGGCTTCAGTACGAAATCCGCGAAGAAGGCGCTGAAACAAACATGGGGTGCGATTCCGTTGCGGGATTGCCGTGTGTGCAGTGCAGACAATTCAGCCGGCGAGGTGACGTTCGGCAGACTAGAGCAACTCTCGAAGCAATTGCACATGGACTGAAAGACGGAGCCCTAATCGCGATAGAAGCAAGAGCCGCGTACGAAAAGAAGACACCATGAACCAACCACTTGTAAACGCCCTTGTACTTACGGGGTTCGGCATCAACTGCGAACTCGAAACGGCGCAGGCGCTGCGGGTCGCGGGGGCCGAACCGCGTCTCGTGCATCTCAACGATCTCGTGAATGATCCGGGCCTGCTCGACACCGTGCAGGTTTTTGCCATACCCGGCGGGTTCTCGTTCGGCGACGACGTGGCCTCGGGCAAAATCCTCGCCAACCGGCTGCGCTTCAAGCTCGGCGATCCGCTCAAGCGCTTCGTCGAGGCGGGCAACCTCGCCATCGGCATCTGCAACGGGTTCCAGGTCATGGTGAAGATGGGCATCCTGCCGCTGTTCGACGGCGATCTCGTGCAGGAGGTCACCGTCACCCACAACAACTCGAGCCGCTTCGAAGACCGCTGGGTCAACCTGCGCGTGAACCCGGCGAGCCCGTGCGTCTGGACCAAGGACATCGACACCATCGAGCTGCCCATCCGCCATGGGGAGGGCAAGTTCCTCGCGCGCGGCCCGGAGGTGCTCGAGCGCCTGCACAACATGGACCAGGTGGCGCTCACCTACGCCCAGGTCGACGGCGGCCCCGCACGCGGCGCCTACCCCGCGAACCCGAATGGCAGTGTCGACGACATCGCCGGTATCTGCGATCCCTCGGGCCGGGTGTTCGGGCTTATGCCGCACCCCGAATGCCACATGTACCGCGAGAATCACCCACGCTGGACGCGCGAAGAGCGCCCGGCCGAGGGCGCCGGACTGCGCGTGTTCCGCAATGCCGTTGCGTATGTGAAATCCGAGTTGTTGACCGCCTGACCAGGAGGGGGTATGCATCATCCTTCCGAAAACGCCCATGACGCACGGACATGGGTGCCTTTTGTGCAGTTTGTTATGTGGGCCGTCTGTGGTATGGGCGTGGGCGCGCTGCTGCTGGCGCTCGCCTACGCAGGCACGCAGTCCTACGGCCTTGTCCCAGGCACAATGCCCGGGGCGCTCGAGATAGAGACCAACCCCAGCGCACCCACGCGCGCCCTGCCGCCCGGGGTGGCGGACCTGGCGTTTGTGGGCGAGGTCATGCTCGGGCGGGGCGTGGCCGCTACGGCCGCCAATCAGCCCGGCGGCTTCGACTACTTCTTCGCCGAGTGCGCTCCCTATTTGCGCGACGCCGAACTCGCCTTGTGCACGCTGTCCGCACCTATCAGCGATGCCGGCGCCCCCCTCGAAGACAAGACGTACACCTTCCGCGCCCCGCCGACCGCCATTGACGCGCTGGCCAATGCCGGGTTCGACGCCGCCGCCCTGGCCAACCGGCACATCCTCGACTATGGTGCGGAAGTGGTGACCGACATGCGCGTGCGCCTGGCTGAAGCGGGCATCGCCACCGCGGGACTCCTGAGCGACTACGGCCGGCAGGAGCCGGCCATTCTCGAGGCCAACGGCGTACGCATCGGGTTCCTGTCCTACTGCGACCCGGAGTCCGAAGGAGCCTGTGTTACGGAGTTCGCGCGCTTTCCCGAGCGGCCCGCCGAGGGCACGCGCGCCAACATCACCGCCGACATCGCCGGCCTCAAGGATCAGGTGGACATTGTCGCCGTGTCCATGCACTGGGGGCCCGACTACGACCCCACGCCCACTACGCAGCAGCGTGACCTCGGGCGCTTCATCATCGACCAAGGCGCGCACATCGTCATGGGGCATGGTCCGCACGTGCAGCAACCCGCCGATGTGTACAACGGCGGCATCATCCTCTACAGCCTGGGCAATTTCATCTTCGACCAACACACCCAACCCGGCGTGCTGGAAGGCAGTATCTACCGCGTGGCCGTGTCGAAGGATGGCCTGGCCGATGCCGCCTGGCTACCCATGGAAAGCGCCCGGGGCAATTGGCAGCCCCGTCCGCAGCAGGACCACTACACGCCCATTCCCTTGACCACCGCGGCGCCGGCCCTGCCGGTCCCCGTGCCCGAGATGAGCGAGGTGCGGCCCATGGCACGGGTGAAGGAACTGCTCAACCACCTGGTGCGTGAGCAGCCGCCTTTCCAGTACATCGTGCCCGCCGCCGCGATAGTAATCATAGCGCTCTACGTTCTGATTGGCTGGTGGCGCGCATCGTTTCTGCGCGGCATGCTGGCGGCGGCTTTGCTGGCGACGGCCGCCGTGGCCTTGTGGAACTACACGGAAGACCACTACCGCCAGGGCCGCTACTTCAACGCCTATGAACATTTCCACTACTACCTGGGCGCGAAGTACACGCCCGAGGTGGGTTACTACGACCTGTACAACGCCGTGTTTGTCGCCGACGACGAAACCGGTTACCCCACGGCGGGCCGCACCGTGCGCAGCCTCACGGACCACCGCCCCGTTCCCGGGCAACAGGTGTTGGCAACCAAGGAACAGTACAAAGCGCTGTTCAGTCCGGAGCGCTGGGAAGAGTTCAAGCAGGACGTGGTCTTTTGCCGGAGCAAAGTGAGCGGCAGCCTCTGGCGGCGCATGCTCAACGACAAGGGCTACAACGCCACGCCGGTCTGGACCATGATCGCCGGGTACATCGCGAACCAGGTGCCCACGAGCGACTGGGCAGGCATGCAGCGGCTCCCGCTGATCGATGTCGCCTTTGCGCTGGCGGCGCTCCTGCTCGTGTGGTGGGCTTTCGGCATGCGGGCCGTGTTGCTCGTGATCATCTTCCTGGGCGGGCATTACGTCACCAGCCACTTCACCCTCAAGGCCGCCTTCATGCGGCTCGATTGGGTTATGTGCCTGGTGATGGCGCTGTGCTTCCTGCGCAAGCAATGGTACATCCCCGCCGGCCTTGCCCTGGCCTACGCCACGGGCGCGCGGGTGTTTCCCGTCATCTTCGGCTTTGGCATCGGCGCGAAGATGCTCTGGACCTTTTTCCAGACCCGGCGGCTCGAGCGGCGGTACGTGCGCTTCTTTGCGGCTTTCGCGGGGGGGCTGGCCGTGCTCGTCGGGGCGTCGCTCCTCTACGGCGGTATCGGGCCGTGGCGCGAATTCCTCGGTAAGATCGCCCAGCACAATTCCGACATCTCCCCCTGGCGCATCGGCTTCAAATACGTCTTCCTCGTCTCCTGGAACGGCGGCGCCTATTGGGACATGCCCATCGCCCAGGCCTTCGAGGAGCACAAAGCCCTGTGGTGGAGCATCCAGGGCGCTATGCTGCTGCTGTCGTTTGTCCTCGTGAAGAAGCTTGCGGACGACGAAGCCTTTGCCTACGGCTATGTGCCCGTGTTTTTCCTTGTGGCGCCCACGTACTACTACCACGTAATGCTCATCATTCCGTTGCTCTTCTTCGCGCGGCGCATCGAGCATCCGTGGCGTGCCCTTGGCCTCATCTACCTCTTTGCCACGGGCATCGCGGGGCATTACTACTTCGGCCTGTGGAACCGCAACTTCAATCTGTTCTTCGTGATGTCGTGCCTGCTCTTCGCACTCGTGCTCTACCTCGTGCTGTTCGCCGCCGGCACGCTCTTCCGTAAGCAGGAGGGGCCGCCCGGCGACACAACCGACACCCCGGAGGCCGCATGACCAACGATATCCACACACAGAAATCCGCACCCACCACCAATGGCGCACCCGCGCATTCCAACCCATGGTGGGCCATCTGGGCTTACCTTGTCATCATCGCGGCTCTCGTGGGCCTGGCGATTGCCTTCTGGCCTTGGGTGGAAGCTTTTGTGCGCGCGTGGATTCAGCCAGTACGCTACAACCTCCGGTGGTACCTGCCCATCGCCGGCATCGTGTTTGCCCTGGCGCTGGTGCTTGTGTGGCGCCCCAAGCTCGCGTTCCTGCGCGGCCTCATCATACTGCCTCTGTGTTTCGTGGCCATCGTTTCCGCATGGCACTACGGCGGCTTCTGCCCGGTCATCAGCAGCTACTACTTCGACGACTACGAGTTCTACCACTACTACATCGGCGCGAAGTACGCCCCCGAGGCCGGCTACACCGAGATGTACAATGCCTCGATTGTGGCGGATGCCGAGCTCGGCGGCCTCGACTACGACAAGCGCCAGATTCGCAACCTCAGCTTCGACATGCAGGATCAGGCGCGCTCTGCTGAGCGCATCGCCGAGGAGGGACGCCCGGTGCGGCCCTACCGCGATGTGAAGGAAGTGCTCGAGCCTGAAGAAAAGGCGCGCATCAAGGGGTTGTTCTCCGAAGAACGCTGGGAGGAGTTCGTCAAGGACATCAAGTTTTTCAAAGGCCACCTGCGCTCCTCGTGGCACGGCATCCTGCGCGACAAAGGCTACAACGCCACGCCCGTGTGGAGCACGACCGGCGGCCTCCTCAGCAATGCCGTGAGCACGGACAGCAAGGCCGGCATGCAGCTCCTCGCGCTCCTCGACCCGATCCTGCTCGTCATCGCCTTTATCCTGCTGCTCTGGGCCTACGGCCCCGCCACGGCGCTCTTGTGCGCCCTTTTCTTCGGCGCCAACTTCCTCATGATGCAATCGCCCACCATGAAGCATGCCTTCCTGCGCATGGACTGGATCGCGCTCACACTCATGAGCACGGCGCTTGTGCGCAAGCGGTGGTATGTGCCGGCCGGCGTGCTCATGGCCTATGCCTTCCTCACCCGAATGTTCCCCATTGTTTTCGTCTTTGGCCTGGGCGCGCGCGGGCTTTATGTGCTCCTGCGCACCCGCCGCCTGCCCCGGCGCTACTGGGTGTTCGGCTTCAGCTTCGCCGCAGCCTGCGCCGTGTTTATCCTCGGTTCGATCATCTACGCCGGCGGCCTCTGGCAATGGCGCGGCTTCTTCGACAAAATCGGTTACCACAACGCGGACATATCGACCTGGCGCATCGGCTTCAAGTTCCTCTTCATGCAAACCTACGATCTCGTGCCGCCCGGAACCAGTTGGTGGGAATACAAGATCAATCTTCAACAGTACATGCGCGACTACGCCGCCGTGTGGTGGGGCATCCAGGGCGCCGTCTTGTTCCTCTCCTTCTTCCTCCTGCGCCGCCTGCGCGACGACGAAGCACTGCCCTACAGCTTTGTGCCCGTGTTCTTCCTCGTGGCGCCCACGCACTACTACTACGCCATGCTCGTTATACCCTTCCTCTTCTTCGCCATCCGGCCCGGCCAGCCACTGCGCACGGTGGGCATGGTGCTCCTTTTCGCCATTTGCCTCGTGGGCTGGAACTATCACGGCATGGGCTGGAAATTCCCCCTCTCTTTCGACATGTCCGCCATGTTGTTCGTGTTTGTGCTTTACATGATGTTTACAAGCTGGATCGAAGGCCGTCTGGTCGGCATCGCCCGTAGGCACGGCGAAGAAGAACCGCCGGACTACGCGCCCGATCCAGCGTGAGGGGGAGGCACCGGTCGCAGCGCGGTTTGCTTCCCTTATCTAAGTAGTACATCGATGTGAACCTTCGCCCTGAGCCGAGGCTATCTTGCCTGTGCCCATCTTCCGCGAAACCTCCCCTGTGCCTCCCCTGTCCCATTACCGGGAAGGACAACTGCGGAGGATGGCTCCATGCGTTCCAAAATGGTACTGCTCGCAATCGTGTGTGCAGCGGCGTGGCCGTGCGCCGCAGCCGAGGTCGCCATCGCACAAGACGGTATGACCCTGGTCGACGGCGAACGCAGGTTCGTTATCGGCATGTACGAACACCCGAAAGACAACGCCGTGCTGGAAGCGGTGGCGGATGCCGGCGTGAACATCGTGCGCGCCCGCTCGAAGGAACAGCTTGACCGGCTCGATGCACACGGCATCTATGCCTGGGTCAATACCGGCTACCGCATCAATCTCGGCCCCGAAGGCGAAGAACCCGCCGACGACCTGCGCGCGCTCGTCGAGGCCCACGCCAACCATCCGGCGCTCCTCGTGTGGGAAGTACCTGACGAAGCCCTGTGGGGATGCTGGCTGAAGGCGTGGCGGGAGGGCGGTTCCCTCGTCGAGCGCTATGCCCGCTATGAAGCCCGCCGCGACGCCATGGCCGCAGGCATACGCCACGGCTATGAGACCCTCAAAACCCTCGACCCGCATCACCCCGTCTGGATGAACCACGCACCGTGCAACAGCTTTGAAGACCTTGCACTGTTCGGCCGGGCGGCGGACATCATGGGCTGCGACATCTACCCCGTGTGCCAGCCGCCGGGTATTCCCTGGGACATTACGAAACTGCGGCTCGGCGCGGTGGGCGAGTTCACCGAGCTCAATGACCGCGCCGCACCCGGCAAACCCACCTGGACCGTGCTCCAGGGCTTTGGCTGGGGTGACCTCGGCAAGGGCCCGATGGTGTTCAGTGTCGAAGGCAGCCGCCGGCCCACCGCCCACGAACTGCGCTGCATGACCTTCGACGCAATTATCCGCGGCGCCCGGGGCGTCCTCTTCTGGGGCACCCATTACCTCGAGAAGGACACCCGACTCTGGCGCGATGTGCTCGATGTATGCCGCGAACTGCACGAATTGCAGCCTGTCCTCGCCGCACCAGACTACGCCGGGGCGGTTGCAAGCGAGGCGCGCTTCTTACTTTGGCAGTTCGATACCGCCGTGAATGCGCTCGGAAAACAAACCGAAGACGGGGTATGGTGGCTCGTGGTCAACGAAACCCCGCTGCCCCTGCGCTACACACTCACCGCCGGGGCGTACCGCATCGCACGTTCCATCGAACCGCATGGCGTGCACATCATTCCCCCCGAGCCGCGCGGCACATATTAGAATTGCGGCTTTTCAGGCTTTTCTTGTTGTTCAGTTTCCGGTATACTGCCTGAGGAAACATGCAAAGGAGTTCGTAGCTATGGCAGTACGTAAATGGAACATCCGCGCCGCTTGCCTTGTCCTCATGACGCTTTTGACAAGCAACGTTTGTCTTGCGGGCCACGACGACATACCACGCATCCTGGTGGCCGGCGACAGTTGGGCCGGGTGCGTGCAGGTCTTTCGCGGCTACGACGCCATGCTGCCGGAATACGCCGGCTTCGAGCACTTCGCGGAGGTAGGCTACACCACGTCGTTCTGGGGCATCCGCGCGGTGGACTACAACACCCCCGAATGGCGCACGCGGCTCACAACCGCCCTCGAGGAACACCCGACCATCGACATCGTGCATCTGAGTCTGGGCGGCAACGACCTCGCCCTGGGCGGCGGCTGGCAACCTTCGTGGACACCCGGGGAGGAAAGCGCCTTTTTCGACGGCGTGATGGACGAAGTCGAGGCGGTGATAGACCATATCCTCGCCATTCGCCCAACCATCCGAATTGCGCTGGTGGGCTACACCTTCGGCGATCACGACGTGAGCGGCGCTACGCTGCCCGAAGTCCACGCGGCCCTCGTGCGATTTCAGGAGAAGCAGCTCGATTTTTGCGCGGGGAAAGACCAGGTCTATTTCATCCATAACCTGGGCCTCATGCAGTACGCCTACGGCATCCCCGATGCGGACCCGCCGGTTGCCCCGGAAACCGTGCCCTACCCCGGCAGCTATCCGGACTACGACCCCTTCCCCGGCGGCGACCCGAACTACCCCGCACCCATGGAATCGCTCGTGGACCAGGACATGCACCTCACCATCGCGGGCTACGACATCCTCATTCGCCGCTGTATCGAAGACCTTGTGGGCGCATGGCTCGATTATCCGGTGGTCTACGAAATCGTTCAGGAAGCCGCGAACAACGACGCCTACACCTTCCGCGTAAACTTTACCGAACCGGTCACCGGCGTCGACGAAACCGACTTCGCGCTCACGATGACCGGGGGCACAGGCTCGGCCATGCTCGCGGCGGTCACAGAAGAAACGCCGGCAAGCTACACCGTGGCGGTGCTCACGAGCGGCACGGGCACACCGGAACTGGCCGTGCTCGATGACGACTCGATCACCGATCTCGACGGCAACCCCCTGGGCGGCCCGGGCACGGATAACGGGGCCTTCGATCACATCGGCCCCTTCACGCCGGCCGATCCGCCGCTGCCGGCCGAAGGCGAATTCGACGCCGCCCTCGAGGCCCTTGCGCGCGTGACCATGCCCTATAACTGGCTCATCGACGACTACGACTTCGGACCGGGAAGCTGCGACATCAACGGCGGCCAATTCAACATCCAGCCCTTCGAGATCGCCGGCAACGGCCTGCTCGACTGTCACGAACTCGCGGTTATCCGCGCCGTGCTCGATGATCCCACGCTCGATCTCACGGCTACCGGCGGCGTCGACCACACCATGGTCGCCGATGCCTGGGCGCAGAACTACGCCCAGACCCTGACCGATATCGGCGGGGCGGGCGGACGCGGG
Organism: uncultured Nitrospirales bacterium; assembly: GCA_964569295.1. Lineage (GTDB taxonomy): Bacteria > Hydrogenedentota > Hydrogenedentia > Hydrogenedentales > JAGMZX01 > CAZMVU01. The sequence goes on along the minus strand of CAZMVU010000034.1, from coordinate 1,729 downwards.
TTGCAGGCGCTGCCGGGGATCGACTCCCTGTTCGCCGGGTTCATGACCCTGGGCGACGCCCAGTCGGTCGGTCTGCCCGTCATGCTCGTGGCGGCACTGTCCAACTTCATCGACCTGCCGGACGATATGCGCGTGCCTGAACCTGCCCAGTACGTGCGCCTCGACGACTACCTCGCCAAGCAGGGCGATGCAGACGGCGACGGTTTTACGAATGCGGACGAGTATGCCTTGTATGCGCCGGAAGGGCGCGCAGCTTATGTCGAGGCGGTGCTCGACCCCGCCCTGCCCGGCGGCGCGGAAGGTGAGGGCGAGGGCGAGGGCGAAGGGGAAGACAATAGAATTGATTTCTGCGCGCAGTTCCAGGGACTCGTCGAAAATGAGCTGCTCGAGGATCTGCCCAGTGAGTTCAGCTCCCTTATCGACCTGTTGCAGCCGAACAGCGCCGACATCAACGGCTCCGTCTATGTCGATATGACGGACATGGACAACCCGGTAATCGATGTCACAGGCAACGGCATCCTCGATGCGCCCAATGAATTCGAGCTCATCGATATCGTCCTCGCCGACCCCGATTTCGACAACGGCGCCCTCACGCACGCCGCCGTGGCGGCCGCCTGGGACCACAACTACCAGCAACTCGGCGCCGATCTCGGCTCCATGGCGCTGTCCCTGCTCGAGTCGATGGCGCCCGAACTGCCCGTGGTGCTCACGGCCTACCTCACGCTCGGCGACGGGGACTACACGATTACCTCGAAGCCCACGGAAGATAACCCCGATGCACCGTTTATCGCCGAGGGGACGGGCTCGTTCGGTTTCGTAGCCGGGCTCATTGCCCTGCTCTCGGACTTTGTCGAGGAGTACTTCCCCGGCGCTATCGCCAATCCCTACTTAGATCCCGAAGACTACCAGGCACTGCCCGTATTCCTCCCGGACGGCGACGCGGATGACGACGGCTTCTCGAATGCCGCGGAGTACGACTATTTCACCCCCGCGCAATGTCCCACACCTACCCCCACGCGCACAGCCGATCCGGCAACGCTCTACACCGTGGCCGCCCTCGATCCCGCGCTGTATCCCGCGGGCGGCGCTGAAGGCGAAGGCGAAGGCGAAGGCGAGGGCGAGGGCGAGGGCGAGGGCGAAGGCGAGGGCGAGGGCGAGGGCGAGGGGGCGGCATGTGTGGTGGGACCGATTCACACCGCCGACCAGGACGCGAGCAACACCATCGAGTTGTCTGAGTTACTGCGAATCATCCAGTTCTTCAATTCCGGCGGTTTTCACTGTGCGGAAACTCCCGAGGCGACGGAGGACGGCTACCGCCCCGCTACGGGCGACAACTACCAGTGTTGCCCCCACGACACCGATTACCACCCGGACAATACACCAAACTGGGCCATCGAACTTACGGAACTGCTCCGCCTCATCCAGTTTTTCAACACCGGCGGGTATCACCATTGTCCGGAACAGAACACGGAAGATGGCTACTGCCCGGGGATGCCGGAGAGCAGACGGGGATAATGGCGTCCATGCGTGGTGCGGGCTTCAACCGTTAAACGTGGGCCCTATGCAACATAGGCGATGTTTGTTAAACTGACGTGGGCTGCGCCCACAACCCAAGGATCGAATGGCGTGTTCCCCGGTTGTTGGTTCGCGGTTCGGAGAGACTTGGGATTAGGCCCCATACGCGTTAACTTAAGGATGCAGCCCTGACAGTACCGCCTTGCATCATCAC
>CAZMVU010000033.1:0-31957 GCA_964569295.1 uncultured Nitrospirales bacterium | reverse complement strand
CGGTCTTCGACCTGATTCCGGCCGAAGGCGAGGGCGAGGGCGAGGGCGAGGGCGAAGGCGAAGGCGAAGGCGAAGGTGACCCGTGTGATACGGAATGGCACACGGCTGACATCGACCAGGACAACCAATTGAATCTGACGGAATTGTTGCGCGTCATTCAGCTCTTCAACAGTGGCGGTTTCGAATGTGCGCCTCCGGGCGGCCAGACGGAAGATGGCTATCTTCCCGGTGAAGGGGCCCTACACGATTGCTGTCCGCACGATGCCGATTATGCCGGTGGCGCGCCGGATTGGCGTATCGAACTCACCGAGTTGTTGCGCGTGATTCAGTTCTTCAATGCCGGCGGCTACCACTATTGCCCGGAAATGGAAACGGAAGACGGCTTCTGTCCGGGACCGGGTGCGTAATCGGCAAAACGATCAGCGATAACCGTATTTGCATCGCGGCGGCGCGGCGTTCACAAGAGCGCCGTGCCGCCGGCTTTTTGTGCATACATAGGCCGTTGGAGCCTCTCAGCGAACGCGAGCCCAACGCACCATCCTTCAAAACCGGCTGGTGTGGCCGGCCTCGTGACCACGCCACAAGCGGGGGAAGAAGGCATTCGTGCTTCGGCTACGGGCCAAAGTCCCCTGCGATCATAGGCCATTTTGCGGTGTTATTCACCGGAATACGGACACCGCCGACGTTGGGTGCGTCGTCCCTGATCACAGGGGTGCGGGGGCATTCCGTTGGGCGCAAGCAACGTGCTAAACTGGCCGCTTCAAAACAGGCCCAACATAAAACAGCCCTGTGCAAGGCATGAGAACGGAGGAGGACGCCGCATGAGCTATGAATACCTGATCGTGGAGCAGGCCGGCCGGACCACCTGGATCACCTTGAACCGTCCGAAGGCCAACGCGCTCTCGCGCGATTTGCTGGTCGAACTGCGCGAGGCGGTCGCGGCGGCCGACACCGACCCCGCCGTGCGGGTTATCCTGATAACGGGCGGCGAAGGACGCTTCTTCGCGGCGGGCGCCGACATTCCGACCATCCGCGACTCGCTCGATGACCCGATGGCCGAAGGGCGGCTGCTGGCAGAGGGCGTAAAGACCATGGACCGCATCGAGGGATGCACCACGCCGGTTGTCGCCGTCGTAAACGGCGTGGCGCTCGGCGGCGGCTGCGAGCTGTGCCTGGCATGTCATCTGCGTATCGCAGCGGACTCCGCCATGTTCGGGCAGCCGGAGATCAACCTCGGCATCATTCCCGGCTGGGGTGGCACGTACCGCCTGCCCTGGATCGTGGGCGACGGCCGCGCACGGGACTGGCTCATGACGGGCCGCCAGGTTACGGCCCAGGAAGCGCTCGAAGCCGGGCTGGTATCGGCCGTGGTGTCCCCAGACATGCTGCACAACACCGCCAAGGAACTTGCGGAAACCCTCGCGAGCAAGCCGCCCCTGGCCATGCGCGAGACTATACACGTCCTGCGCGAACGCCTCCGGCGTCCTGCCGAGGCCCAGTCCATCGAGGGCACCGCCTTCGAACGGGCGGCCAGGAGCAACGACGCCGCAGAAGGTGTATCGGCATTTCTCGAGAAACGCGCTCCAAAATTCACGGGCGAGTAAACACACATGCGGCGGCGCCGCATGAACAGGGCAAGGTATGATCACTCGTATTATGTTCGTGGGAGGGGCGCTGTTGCTCACCATCACGGCGGCGGCTGTTGGACTCGAGGCCGGTGCGGCCAAGGTCGACATCACCCCGCCCATCGGCACACCGCTCAACGGCTACGGCGCCCGCATGGGCCAGAGCTCGATGGGGGTACACGATTCCCTCTGGGCACGCACACTCTTCCTCGATGACGGGCAGACGCGCATCTTTCTGGTAACGCTGGATCTGTGCTATATAAATCCCGATCTGTCTGAGCGCATTTACCAGCTTGCGCCTGATGTTGTGCCCAGGGAGCACATCATTCTCACGGCCACCCACACGCACAGCGGACACGGCGCCATGGACAAACGCCTCGTGGCGCGTTCAGTCGCCGGCCGATTCATGCCGGAGGTGCTGGAGGAGACCGCCCGAAAAACCGCCAAGTCCATGCGACTGGCCTACGAAGCGCGCCGGCGCGCCGCCCTCGGCTTCGGCGTGGCCAAGCAGACCAGCCTGTCCACTAATCGCCGCATTGAAGGCGGGCCCATCGACGAGCAGATAGGCGTGGTGCGGATAGACGACCCGGATGGCAACGCGATCGCCATTGTGGCGAACTTCGCGGCGCACCCGACCACCGTGCCCGAGGCAGACTTGTTCAGCTTCTCGTGTGATTATCTCCACTTCTATTACGAGAACCTCGAGGAACTGTCGCATCCCGGCTGCGTGCCCATGTTCACCAACGGCGCCCTCGGCGATCAACGCACCGCCAACCCCGAGGACAAGGCCGGCTGGGACCGCACGGAGTCCATCGGGCGGCTGCTGGCCATTCGCGTGAAGGAAGTAGCCAACAAGATGCTTTGCGGGCCGGCCACTTTGCGCGTGGCCACGGCCGAACCGGAACTTCCGCTCACCCTCGCCGACACGCTCCAGCCCGCACGGGTATTCCTCCAAACCCTCGAAATCAACGGCGACCTGCTGCTGAACTTCTTTCCCGGCGAACCTTGCGCGGAAATCGGCCTCGAGTTGCGCCGGCGCGCCAAAGATCGGGGCTATGCGCAGCAATTCTCTGTGGGCTGCGCCAACAACTACCTCAACTATTTCGTCACCGGGGATACCTACCACCGCCTGGACTACGAATGCGGCATGAACTTCTTCGGCCCCGGCATCGCCAATTGGTTTTACCGGGAATTCGAAACGCTTATGAGCCGCGGCGATCCGCCCGACGCATTGCCCCGGCCGGCGCCGCCGCACGTCGAGGAGGTGGACGGCGCCTTGCGCGTGGCCCTGGCGGGAGAACCGTACGCCATCGGCTATCAGCGCGGCGAAGTCTTCGCCGAGGCTTTGGCGCACCGTTTCGAAGAAAAGGTGGTGGCGCCGCTGGATGCCGGTACACTCGAACCGTCCGAAGGCGTGTGGGGCTGGGCCCCCGGCTTTCTCGACCTGAAACCGCTACTCCTTCCCGTGATGGGCATCGCTGTGCGTCCGCTACTCGAGGGTATCTCCGGCAACTTGTTCGCCGAACTCGCGGGCATGGCCGACGGCGCACGCATGCCTTTCGACGCTGTATGGCTGGCCCAGTGCGCACCCTACCTGAAGCCCATGCAGCGCCAGGGCAGTCTTTTCGAAACGCCCTTCTGCACCATGTTCGCCGCCGTGGGAGAACGCGCCGGCGCCGACACCCTGCTCGTAGGCCGAAACCTCGACTGGCCGGTAGAAGAGACCGCGGTCATCCTGGAAGTAACGCCAAACGACGGCCCTGCCTATGTGCAGGTAGGCTTCCCCTGGAACGCAGGACTGTACACAGGCATGAACGAAGCGGGCCTCGTACTGTGCGCGGAACGCGTGCCCCCACACGGCCAGCCACTGCCCAGCCGGCAACCGCTCGATCTCGCGCTGCGCGATGTCCTCGCGACAGCAACCACGCTTGAGGACGCAATCGACAGCCTCACCGCGCTCGAGCACATCCACGGATTCAATGTGCTCGTGGCAGGCGGCGGCGTGCCTGAAGCGGCCGTGGTTGAATATGGCGGCGACATCACAGTGCGCCATACCGACGAGGGCCTGTTGCTGGGCGCCCTGCCTGACGCGCCGCACCTGGAAAACCCCGCACGCACCCGCTACAAGCGCGTCACGGCGATGATCGGCGAAGAAGGCATTGTCAGCCACCAAGACATCGCGCAGGTTCTCGCCGACGCCCAGATGAGCGAAACCGGCCGCGCCCGCATCTGGAATGATCACACACGCCACACAGTCGTCTTTGAGCCCATGGCGGCACGCATGCACGTCGCCTTCCCGACCGTCCGCGGCGAGCCGGGCACACCGACCACAATCACCGTCGCCCCCGCAGCCGAGCCAGCCGGTACAACCGATGCACCGCAGGAGACAGCAACGGATGAGTGAGATATCCCGCACCTATATGGCCCCCCGGCGCGCGGGCGGACCGCGGCGGCGTGTACGGCGCCCCTCCCCCATGCGCCGGCGCGGCGGTATGGTCACCACCCTGCTCGTATTGCTGCTGGTGGGCGGTGCGGCCTGGATTTTCTGGGGTACGCGCGACAGCCACTCGATGGCCGAGCTCATCCCCGCCGGCCAAAAGTACGAGGCTTTCTTCGGGCGCTTTCTCTCGAAACGTCACCACATCGCCGATTCTGCGATATGGTCGTTGACGCCGGCAGACTCCCGGCTCGCCGAGGCGCCCACCCTCCTGCGCAACAACTTTGGCCTGCCCGAGTGGGCGTTGAACCACATCGTCTACGGTCCATGCCACGTATCCGGCCGTAATGTAAACAACTTCTCCGACGTGCTCCTCGTCACGAAAATGAGCCGCATCGGCTGCCTGGCCGAAAAATTTCACCGCTTCCTCGGCGTGTCGCAAGACCCAGCCGGCGGCCTGGCCCTGCGCTACCTGCCCCATGCCGACGTCTACTACGCGGTGCGCGGCCGGGTACTCGTGGTAAGCCCCGCGCGCGACACTGTCATCCGCGCGGTCACCCTGCGCGCCGATGATGCCCTGGCGCAGGAAGCCCTCGATCGCGGCCTCGGCGAAGCGGGCACCGCCGACATTTACGGGCGCTTCGCCTTGACTGAAGAGGATCCGCTCGGTGATGCGTTCCAGGAAGTGCGGGTGCTCTGCCATTTCGAAGAGCAATCCCTTACCACCGCCATGAATGTGCGTCTGGCCACGCCGTGGCGCGGACGCCTGAGCAGACTGCTGGCCAACACGGAACCAGCCGCCCTCGGTACGCCGCCCGCGGGTATGCTCCAGCTTTCCGCGAACTTCGGAAAGTCCTTCGGCGAAGTCTGCCTCAGCCTGGCGCGTATCTTCGATCCGTCGGGCCGATTCGAGGAAGTCTGGGCCTCGTGGAAGGCCCTCGACTATGACGCCGCCCCCGGCGTGGGGCCACTGCTTGCCCATGTTGCCGGTCCCGCCGGCCCAGGCTGGCAGATAAGCTGGCGCGGCATCGACGAAAACGAGATGCTCCCCGTGCCGCTGCTTGCGGCCACGCTCGACTTGCCGGCACAGCAGGCCCAGGAGCGCTTCGAAGCGTTCCCGCCTCTGCCCGAAGGCGCCTGGCCGTGGGAGGCCTACCCGCGCTATGACGCCGAGGACGACCGCGCCTACGTGCCCATGATCGGCGGCCCGTCCATTGAACCCAGCGCCACGAACCAGGGCGATACGCTTTTCCTCTGCTCGAGCCGCACCACCCTCGATAACTTACGGCAAACCGGCGCGCCGGCGGATACCCTGGCCGAACCAGGCAACCTGTACCTGCGCTTGGTTCCGAAGCCTGCCATGGAGCCCATCGTCGCGGCCGGCGCCCAGTTGGCGGAGAATGGCTTCCTGCGCGGCTATGATCGCGCCGAGTTCCTCGCGGACGCCGAACAATGGCTTTCGCTCGGCGGCAAGATGCGTGAGATTACCGCGCTGGCAGGCCATCAGAACGGCGATATCGCGTGCACCCTGCGCATTATTATGACCGACATTACGGACGAGCAAGGGGATGCCCAAGCGGCCAACCCCGCAAAGTAGGTGCTGGCAAGGCATACCCGCGAACCCGGCCATGCCTTGACCACAACGGATGCAAGCGCAGCGGCGCCCGGTGCGTCCGCGCAACGTGCTAATAACCATGGCCCATGGCCGCAAGCCTGTGTTAGACTGTGCGCCACAGCAGCCCAGCCGGTACGAAAAAGAGGACTGCCCCTGTGAGCGCTGATTCCCCAATGTCCACCCCGCGCGAGGATACCGTCTACGTGCTGGGCAGCGGTGTATCGATGCGGCGGCTGTCGGACGAAGAGCGCCGCTTCCTCAACACCCGGACCACCGTGGGAATGAACAAGTACCTCCTGTTCTGGGACCTCCTGGACGTCTACCCAACCCATTATTTTCTGGCGGATATTCATTATCCGGCATTACGGGTGTATGAAGAGAGCGTGCAGCGCGTCGAGGAAACCGGCAAACCGGTGCATTTTCTGCTCGACCAGACCTACCGCAAACGTTACGGCGCCGGTCTGTTGAAGCGCCTGTTCAACACGCCGTTCCGCGTGGGCGTGTACCGCCGGCACGGCTACTGGTACAACCCCGCAGTAATGCCCGCCCGGGTGACATATTTCAAGCGGTGCCATCGCTGGCGCGCGCCCGAGCAATGGGGCACGTCACTCGATGACCTCATGTTCTTCTGGCGCGGCAGCCTCAGTTGCCTTATCAACCTGCTCACGGTTATCGGTCTAGGCCGGCGCATCAAGCTGCTCGGCGTCGACCTGAACACAGCCGGCAGCTTCTTTGATGATGCCCTCGAGACACGTCCCTATTTGCTCGACCCGTACATGAAGATGCAAGGGCAAGGCCAGAGACCCCGGCATTTTACCGCCATGCCGCACCAGGGCATGCCGGGCATTCAGGCAAAATGGCCATTTATCCAGGAAAACGTGCGGGCCCAAGGCTATGAATTGTACTGCTGCAATCCGGACAGCCTGCTCGTCCGCGAGGGGCTGTGTCCCTATGCGCCGGTGATGGAATGAGCAAAGCCGAACCCAATACCACCTGCAAGATCTCCGTGGTCGTGGCCACCTACAACCGCGCCCCCCTTCTGATCGAGATGCTCGACTCGTTTTACGCGCAAGATTTCCCGCCGGTAGACTTCGAGCTGCTGCTCGTGAACAACAATGCGAACGACAACACGCCAGCAGTTGCCCAGCGCTACACGGACAACCCCGGATTCCACTACCTCTTCGAACCTGTGCAAGGCCTCTCCCCCGCCCGCAACCGGGCCATCGGCGAAAGCCGCGGCGAGATTATCGCGTTCCTCGACGACGATGTCATCGTGGACCGCCACTGGATGAGGCATCTCCTGGCGTGCTACGCGCAAACCGGCGCCGATGCCGTGGGCGGCCGAAGCTATCTCATCATCCGCGGCACGCCGCCCCCCTGGTTCGGCCCCGATTTCCGGGGATATCTGTCCGAGGTCAACCTCGGCAACCACCGATGCGACGCGGGCGACGGACGTCGCCTGTTCGGACTCAATGTATCCTTCCGGCGTAGCGCACTCGATATTACCGGCCTGTTCGACCCCGACCTCGGGCGAAGCGGCGGCGCCCTGTTGTGCGGCGAAGAGCGGCAGATCCTTGCGCGCATCCATGCGGCCGGCGGCAAGCTCTTCTACGAGCCGGAAGCCGTCGTAGGGCATATCGTACAAGCGGACCGGCTCAACCTTGCGTATTTCCAACGTCTGTGTGATGGGGCGGGCCGCTCCCGCGCACGGATCGAATCCCCGGCCGCCGGTTGGACCGCGTTGCAACGCCGGTTCGAGGCAGCACTCAAGGCGGCACTTTACACCATCCTCCTATTCGCCGCCCGACCCCTCGGCCGCAACCATTACCTGTACCGCGCCATGCAATGCCGCCGGACACGCATCGCCGCCCTGCGCGAGGAACGGTCTTCGTAATTCTTTAGCCGTTTGCCGTGAGCCGTTTCCCATACGTCATACAACGCCCCGGTATCGGCGCGGGTCGCGGTTCTGGCCCACCCGCTGTTTCTATGAGTCACGATGCAGGCATGGCTATCCCCATCGCACGACTGGTATTCGCTATCACAGGGCAGATTGGCGAAACACGTGCGCTCCCTTGCGCCATACGGCTAAAGAATTACCTGTCTTCAATGATAGGGGTAGGGAAGCCCGTTTGACCGGGCTGCCCTCCCTCGGAACCGTGCGTGCCGTTCTTCCGCCCACGGCGCTCCAGTCGGTGGTTCACCCCGCAGGAGGCTGTACAGCTTGTGCACCAGCTGTCGTAAAACAAAACAGGCCGCGTTCGGTAAAGTGGCGTTGAGAGCGCTGCCAGCATCCGGTTGGTCCAGACCGGCGGTTCCGCCCATGCGCCGCTGGCGCGGACATCTCCGCATTGTTTGCTCTGCTCTGAGCGGGACGCTCTCGACGGTATGAATTCCAGCAGCATTTCCATTCCGAACCCGCCTTTCTGCATCCCTTCGCTGCAAGGGCATGACCCCGTTTCAACACTGCTATGGCTGCTCTGAATCCTGCCCGGTACGGCGCTCATCGACCCCAAGCTCATGCTGGGGTGTCCGCGCGTCGTGACCGCCGCCTGCGCGCTCGACGCCATCGCCGCGGCGTCGGGCAATAAGAACAATCCCGCTGCCCTGGATCAGGAAGCCCGCCGCCACATACTCGCAGCGCGCTTGTAGTAGGCCGTATCGATTGGCCGGCGCGGGTGTATTGTGATCAGTTGATGGAATGTCGGGCGCGTGTGCGGCAGCAAAGTGCGCCGCTGTGGCGTGCGCACGCCGCCTAGGTTGTGGATCCGTATACGCTGTGGTACTGTTTTTTGCGGGCGGTAGTGGCGTTGCGTTCGGCCGCCTTACTTGTCCGAGGCGCAGGCAGGACCGGCGCAGGAAGCAAACGAATGGTTCTTGCCAGCACAAGTAGCCCCGCAAGCTGGCGAGGTGATGCGGCGCACCAAAAATCCGGTTTGCCATTGCGTCTTCACTTGAGGTTCAAGCCGGCTTTTTCAGCACAAGAAAATGGGGTGAACATGTCCGGGCTTTTCGACGTAAAGCGGCGTTCTTGGCGGTGCGCTCCCGCAGGAAGGCGGCACAGGGCGGCCGCCCTTTTCTGGAGTGGGGTGTTATGTATTGTCGGCTGTATGGCGCCGGCGCTGGCACAAGATGCCGGTATTACGGCCGAGATCACCCCGGCCGATACAACCTATGCGCCTGGCGCGGATTTCGAGGTTGGCTTGCGGCTCCGCAATGAGGGGGCCGAAAACCTTTCCGCCCTGGGCGTTAAATTGTCTCTTCCGCCCGACTGGGGCCTGGCGTCTTTCGACGACGGCGCAATTCCCGATTTCCACCACCTTATGGACGGTTTACTTGAAATGGGGTGGATTCAGATTCCCCCGTTTCCACTGGATGTCCAGTTGACCCTGTCTGTTCCCGCATCACAACGAGGTGATGTCGTGCTCGTTGCCCATGCATTGTACCGTTTTGCGGAGGGTGACGAGATTGTCTCGCCGGATACCGCCGCGCATTTGGCGGGACCCGGTGAGGGCGAGGGTGAGGGCGAGGGCGAGGGCGAAGGTGAGGGCGAAGGTGAGGGCGAAGGTGAGGGCGAAGGTGAGGGCGAAGGTGAAGGTGAAGGTGAAGGTGAAGGTGAAGGCGAGGGTGAAGGTGAAGGTGAAGGCGAGGGCGAAGGTGAAGGCGAGCCATCACCGCCGCCAGGAGGGTGTTGTTGCGGTGACGCCAAGTCGACATTCACCGGTGTTGTTGGGGATTTGTTGACCTACTTGATACTATTGTCCGGTGGACTGGCCATGGTGGTTGGTCGCTATAGGGAGCCCTAGCCCGCGAAATCGCGGAAGCACCGCAGGTGGTGGGCTGGCAAACAGGAGATCGAGAAATGAAGCATGTGAGGATGATTTCGCAGAAGCCGGCAAAGGCCCAGTTTGACACCGTTCTTCAGGTGGTGGATTTGGTTCGGGTGATTTTGGCTGTCTACACAGAGACGGTGCAGGCTCTGGTAACCACCGGCAAAGTGGATGTTGGCGACGGCGAGAACGGCAACGGGGACGGGGACGGCGAAGAGGCGTAGCGCTACTTTTCGTTCCTTATTACCTTACCTGGCACAGCGGGATCCCTTGATCGAGGGTTTCCGCGTGCCAGGTTCGTGGAAGGTTCTCGGGTGTCAGACGGGACGCCGGGACATCTTGTATGAGTGCCTTACACAGCAGCTTGTGCATAAAAGGACAAGAAGCCGTCCCCGGCCGCCGTCTTGGGGGCATACATCACGTTTCGGCTCGCGGAGACACTCGCCCGCCCTGGTACGCTTGGTCGCGTGAGCCCTCTGCGCCCTGGTTTGCGGGCGTCGCCCGCGTTAGATACCGCTGCCGCCGATGTGGATACCGCACTCTTTCTTGTCTTCCTCGAGGGCGTTGAACCACCGCCAGCGCCCGGCGCGTTTGTCCTCCCCCGGCCGGGTGGGCGTGGTGCAGATGCGGCAGCCGATGCTGGTGTAGCCCTGATCGTAGAGCGCGTTCCTGGGCACATCGTGCTCCTCGATGTAGGCATCCACCTCTTCCTGGGTCCAGTCCACCAGCGGGGCGATCTTGATGATCTTGCGGCCGTTGCGGTCGACGAGTTGCGCTCTGTGCGTGTTCGCGCGCAAAGCCGACTGGTCCCGCCGAAGTCCGGTAAACCACACATCGAGCGTCTCGAGGGCGCGCTGGTTCGGCTCGACCTTGCGCACGTTGCAGCAGAACTCCTGCTTCGGCTTCGAATCGAAGAAGAGGAACTCACCGTGCTTGTCAATCATACGTTCCAGCCGCGCCGGGTCCGGCTTGAACCGCTCGATGGCAATGCCATAGTGCGCCTCGATCGCGTCCATGATCCGGTAGGTTTCTTCGTGCAGCCGCAAGGTGTCTACAGTGATCACCCGCAGTCCCGGCGCCGCTTTCAACATGATATCCAACATCACGCAACCGGTGTCCTGAAAACTGGTAATGATGCCGGCGCGATCGCCGTGGGTATCCCGGGACCAGGCAAACAGCGCCTCGGGGCTCATGGCGTTCAAGTCGCGAATGATTTCTTCGCTGACTGCCGTGGTGGTGCTCATTTCTTCTTCTTTCCGATGTCGATGCCGGCTTCTTCACGAACCCGATCCGCACCGAGCCGGTGGGCCCAGTCGCCGAAGCGTTCTCCGTCCTCCCGCTGCGCTTTCCACGTGTCGAAGAGTTTACCGAAGGTGGACACAACGTCTTCGTGCTTGAGCGTCGGAATCAATTCCTGGCCGATGCGCGTGCCGTTGTAGTCGCCGCCGGTATAGAGGATATAGCGGTTGGGCCCTTTGCCCACAAGCCCGATCTCGGAGACCACCGAACGCGCGCAGCCATTGGGGCAGCCTGTCGTGCGGAACATGATGTCGAGACCGCCGTAACCGGCGTCCTCGAGCTCCATGATGAGCCCTGGCATCATGCGCTCGCTCTCCGACTGCGCCAGCGGGCACATGGGCAACGCGGGGCATGCCATCTCCCAGCGGCGCAACGGTGAGATGTCCTCGTGCGTGGGCAGGTTGTACTGCTGCATCATCGCCTTTACTGCGTCCACATGATCGTCTGCGATGTTATTCAGGATGACGTTGTGGTGCGGGGTGAGGCGCACATCCGGCAGAAACTTTTCGATAATGGCGCGCAGGCCGGTCTTGTACTGCCAGGAACCTTCGATGTCCTTAACACGCCCGTTCTCGACCCAGATACCCACGTAGTTCAGGCCCGGCTGAATCTGCTTGTGCCAGCCGAGGTAGTCCGGCTGGTCCGTGGGCTGCACGCCCTCGGACGGATCGAGGCTGCGGCCCGCATATTCCTCGACCTTCTGCCGGAACGTATCGAAACCCATGCGGTCGATGGTGTACTTCAAGCGCGCTTGCTTGCGGTTCGTGCGTTCGCCGAAATCGCGCTGCACCTTCACGATGGCCTCGCAGATGGGCACCACGTCGTAGTGCTGCACAAAGGACAGGGGTGTAGCGGCGCGCGGGTACGTCTCTGACTTGGTATGCGAGAAGCCGAGCCCGCCGCCCGCGAGAATTTCGTAGCCGGTGATATGCCCCGCATCGTCCGTAACCGCCATGACCCCGACGTCCTGCGTATACAGGTCGACCGAATTGTCGAAGTCGGCCCCGATGCCGATCTTGAATTTTCGCGGCAGGTACTGCCGGCCGTAGAGAGGCTCGTCCGGCGGCTCTTCGGGCTTGCCTTTCTCATGCACCACGGTGCCGTCGTCGCGCACCGCCACCTTCTCCCCATCGACCCACAGGTCGTAATAGCTCGTGCTGCGCGGCAGGAAATGGTCACTGATGCGCTTGGCGAGCGCCATGAGGTCCTGGCCCGCCTCGGCGTAGCGAGGGTCGATGTCCGCCACGGGCGAGGCCATGGTGTTACGCACCACGTCGCCGCAGCCGCCCAGCGTGGTCATTGCGCCCAAGGTGTTGAGGTCGTGGATGATCGGCCACAGATGACCCTTCACCACGCCATGAAACTGGAAGCCCTGGCGCGTGGTGATGCGAATATCGCCCTGCCCGTACTTCGTGCTCATGTCGTCGCACACCTGGTACTGCCGGCCCGAGAGCCATCCGCCAGGGAACTTCGTGCGCACCATCATGGTATACAGCTTGTCGAGGCCCTGCTTCTTGCGCTCACGGCGAACATCCCGGTTATCCTGCTGGTACGTCCCATGGTGTTTGAGCACCTGCACGCTCTCTTCCGAGAAATGGTCGGCATCCTGTCCCAACTCCGCCGAGATCGGGCCATACAACCCGTTGCTGTCGTGCTTGATGCGCTCGACCGCCGAAAGCTGCTCGATATCGCCCTTGCTTTCTTTAAGATTTGCCATGGTTTTCCAACTCCGGTTACTGCTGAATGCGGTGCCATACGGCATCGCGGCACCCAATCATTAGTAACGTTATCATGATTGTAATTATTCCAGATCGCGCCAAGTCATGTCAACCCCTCGCGGAATGCTTCGTATTGCAAAACAGACCAAGGGACAACAATATGGCACCGGATGCGTGGCAATGCGCTTCGTGGGGTGCACAGTATACGGGGGGCAATTACCACCCGCAACAGCTTATGTCAAAAACCGCGCTTGTCCAAGGCAATCCCGACATACTTGGAAATGGCCGTTATTGGCACGGCTATACGTGATGCCAGCGCACCGGCAGGCCGGTTCAATAGAGTTTTTCTGCGGTCGCAATCTTTCCCAGAATCTCTTAACCCTCCGCCTCATCCGCCACATCCAGGCCGATATGGCGCATAAGGCGCAGGGCGTTGCTCTGTTGCACGACGCCGTCGCGCAGGCGGTAATCGAAGGACAACCCCTGCGCGGCGAACTGGTCCTCGAAATGGACATTGCGCGCGTGCAGCGCCGGATCATCGACAATGGCCGTGATGGCGAGGTCGTGCGTGGTGACAAGCCCCACGGCGCCAGCCTCGATAAACGTGCGCAACACCGCCGCGGCGCCAACCCGCCGGTCGTGCGAGTTGGTGCCATGCAGGATTTCGTCGAGCAGGAAAAGCAACGGCACACCGCCGCGCGCCATGTCCTGCAATTGTTTGAGGCGCATAATTTCCGCGTAGAACCGTGAGGCGCCCTCCTGTATCGAGTCGAGCACATGGATGGTGGCGCCCACGGCAAAAGGCGTCATCCGCAGCGACTTCGACCGCACCGGCGCTCCCGCCTGCGCCAGCACGGCATTGACCCCCACCGAGCGCAGCAGCGTGCTCTTGCCCGACATATTCGAGCCGCTCACCACGAGCAGGCGTTCAACACCGCCGAGATGCACGTCGTTCGGCACAAACCGGGCGAGCGGAAACAAGGGGTGCCCGAGCCCTTCCGCGTGCAATTCCACCGGTCCCTCGCTAAGTTCCGGGAATGGATCCGCCGGGTTCTCGAAGTGGTGCGCGGCCAGGGAAAGCAACGCCTCGAGTTCGCCAAGCGCGTCAAGCCAGCGCGGCACCCGGGGTGTATAGCGCAACCGCCAGCGCTCGATGGCCCACGTCCACAACACGCCCCACTGGCAGAGGATAGCAATAGGTGCGAACAACTGATTGCGCGCCTGATCCAGCATGGACACGCGCTTCTCGAGCTGGGCCATGCATTGCGAGGCGGTGCGGCCGCCGGCCGTCAGGCTCTGTACCGCCCGCTGCAACAGGGGCGCGGCGAATTGCTCCCGCTCGAACCGCGCCAACACGCCCGCCAGCACGGTGAGTTCCCGGGCAGGCGCGTCGACCAGGGCAGACACCCGCGTCACCCGGCGCCCGGTAAGGCCGGAGTAGGCCAGGTCCACCACGGCCACCAGCAGGAGCGGCTCGACATTGCCCGTAAGCAACGCAAACACCAGCGAAGCCACACCCGCCGCCGCGAGCAACGCCGCGAGCGCGGGCAGCAGCGGCGTTGGGTAGACGGGAGGGCCCTCAGCCCAGGCACGCAGGGTCTGCTCATGCACGCCGGCCCGCACCGCACGGCCCAAGACGGCCAAGTCTTCGCGCAAATCGAGGGCATCGCGCAGCTCGGCCACGGCTTCCTGACGCGCGATGACCGTGCCGCGCGGCGCATGGTGCAGCAGCCAGGCCGCCAGGGTCTTCTCGCCATGCCGGGTCTGCGCGCGGCAAAGCAGCTCGAAAAGCCCGCCCTCGCCGAACAGGTCGAGGTCGCTGGCGTAGGGATGGTGGTCCGGCACATGTTCCTTGCCGGCAATGCCCTGGCCTGCCCATTCACCCGCGAGCCGTGCAAGGCCCTGCTCGTAGAACCCGGTGAGCAACCGCGCCCGGGCGCGCCGCCGCTCGATGCGCGCATGCCACACCACAAGGGCGCCGAATACCGCCACCGGCAGCAGAATCCACGCGGGGTGCAGCATACCGCGCCAGGCCGCGATGGCCAACGCCAGCGCCATGCCAAACACCGCCAACCGCAGATTGGCCAGCAGGTCGAAGCGCGCCACGGCCGCGCTATGGGCGGCGTGGGCGGCGTCACCTCGTTTCGAGTACACGCGCTTGGGATTCTGGATGGTCATGACTTTCCTGACCCAAAAGGCCGGTTTCGTTCTGCTCGAAGGGATCCAGCATAAACCGGCGCTATGCTGCCGCGGCGCACCCTTCAGCCCGCGGGCGCTATCGGCCGGCTGCGCCGCGCACAGTATGGAGAGCCCCAGGCTGTGTATCAAGGGGCACACCATGTTTTTTAGTGACTCTTTAGCCGTTTGCCGTGATGGGGATAGCCATGCCTACATCGTGACTCATAGAAACAGCGGGTGGGCCATAACCGCGACCCGCGCTGATACCAGGGAGTTGAATGACGTATGGGAGACGGCTCACGGCAAACGGCTAAAGAATTACGTTTTTTAATTGACATAGACATACCCTTAACACGTACCATAACGGCATGCGGAGGATCGGAGCGAAAAGGGTGCGTGCCCATGGGCAGTCCGGGCAAGACCATGCGCATCAAGCGGCGCATGGCGGCCGGGCCGTGGGCTCCGCCGCCAGACACAACCTGTGCCAACACGCAAACCCGCGCGCCATGGTTGGCCTGCCCGCAAGGACCGTGGAACTTGAGGGGGCGCTGCACGATGCATCTGCCTGAAGCCGCCCCGGTTGTGCTGCCGGCGGACCGCAGCCTGCCGAGTCACATGTCCATTGGCCCAGGGGCGCGGGTGGCGGTGGCCCCATTCCGCAAGGCGTTTCTCGGCCCGAACACGCTCATCGTAGCCGATCCCGCCACGTGGGCGGCATGGACAGACAGCGCGTCCGCCCTTACCGACATGCCCGGCACCATGCTGCATCTGCTGGACGACACGCCGCGGGCCGATGAAGAAACCGTGCGCCTTATGATGAACGCGGCAGAAGGCTACACGGGCCTCATGGCTGTCGGCAGCGGCGCCGTGAACGATGTAACCAAGGCGGCGGCCAGCCGGCTGAGCCTCCCCTACATCGCGGTGGGAACCGCCGCCAGCATGAACGGCTACGTCACCACCGGCGCCATGCTGGTAACCAACCGCTGGAAAGTCTGCGCGCCAAGCCGCGGCCCCCGGGCCGTCGTGCTCGATACGGATGTGCTCACCAAAGCCCCGCCAGCCCTGACTGCGGCCGGGGTAGGCGTGCTGGCGGCCATGCCCTTGAGCCTGACGGATTGGTGGCTCGCCCAACAGATCAGCGACGAACCAGTCGACGCATCAGCGGCCCAAGTGGCCGAACAGAGCGCGGAGGATGTGGCGGAAATCGGCCGGGGGATCGCGGCGGGTAGCGCCTACGCCCATGAAATGCTGGCCACGCGCCTGGTTATGAGCGGGGCCGCCATGTCCCTCGCCCGCAGCACCGCCCCCGGCAGCGGCGCGGAGCACCTGATGGCGCATCTGTGGGACCTGCGCAGCATCGCGACCGGACAAGCGTGCGGCCTGCACGGGGCACGCGTGGGTGTGGCGGCGTGCATCTCGGCGGCCCTGTTCCGCTATGTCATGGCCTGCGAGTCGCCAACCTTCCAGCCACCGCCGGATTGGGACACCACCGCCGATCATATTGTCACGGGCCTTCCCCTGCTTGCACAGCCCACGCTCGACGCCGCCGCCGAGAAACATCCACGTGCCCAGGAACAGTTCGAGCGGCTGCGCGTCGGTTGGGAGTCATTACGCGACGGCCTGCGCGCACGTGATCTACCCGGCCCGGCGGACGTGCGCAGCACGCTGTCCGGCGCGGGCGCACCCACAACCCTCGCGGAAATCAACCTCACCCGGGAAGATGCCCGCCGCGCCCTGCTCTATGCGCGCTTTATCTACGACCGTTACACCGTACTCGATCTCGCGTATCAACTCGGACTCCTGCCCGCAGCCATCGACCCCGTCCTCGCCGCCGCAGGTGTGTAAGCACAGTAGTTCAAAACCGGAACAAGGGAGGGGCGCAGCCCCCTGCGACCTCTTGACATTCCACACACACACTCCTACACGCCCCCCTACACGCAGAACCAAAGAAGACGTTGGGGCAACGTCCCTCCCGCATGCGGCAAGGTTTACGGCCCCACTATCGACTCGTTGTTCCGGTGCGCCACGGACACGCGCCACATGACCCCCACCATGAGCACAACGAACAAAATGCTCATCGCGAGGGCGAGGATATTCGTGTTGCGTATGCCGGTATCGGGATCGCCCTTGACCAATAATCCGATAACTTCCTCCTGCACCACCGCGCCAATGCTGCCGAAACCATTCACGAGTCCCGCCAAGGCCACGCCATTGCGCTCACCCGCCACGGTCACCGCACCCGCCCCACAGAGGATAGTGTCCGGGCCGTACATCATGAACCCTACAAGCGCGAAACTGAAGGCAAGCGCGTAGGGATTCGAGCCGTAAAACACGACGAGCAGGTAGCCTCCCACCATGCCCAGGCCCATGGTAAAGCATAAGGCGGCCCAGTTGCCCCGGAATATCCAATCGAGCGCGAGGCCGGCCAGAATGGCGCCTGGAAGCCCGGCGATATCGAACACGGAGGAGTAGTAAGCGGCGTGGTCCACCGCCATACCTTGGATGTTAAGGAAAGCGGGCAGCCAGGAATCGAGGGCATAACGCAAAAACTTAATGCAGAAATAGCTCAGCCCCATGGCAATCACCAGGGGATTGAGGGCGAGGTGCATATAATCGCGCAGAGGTATCTGTTCTTCCTGCGAAGCACGAATCGCGCGCACATCGTCTTCATCGTGCTCATACACGATAGGATCGAGACCGACATCCGCCGGCTTATTGCGCTGCCAGAAATAAATCAGCAGCCATACCCCCACGCTGAGCAGCGTGCAGCCGAAAAAGGCCCAGCGCCAACCGTACGCGTGCAACATGTAACCGCCGATCGCCTTCACCAGCATGTTGCCGATAAGGTAACTCGTGGTCCACACCCCCATGATGCTGCCGCGTTCCATGGGCCGCAGCCACTCGGAAATGCCGCCCACCACGCCCGGCCAGCCGCTGGCCTGGAACAGGCCATTGAAAAACATGAACACCAGAAATGTGTAGTAAGAATTCGTGAACCCGAAGATCACGTTGCACACGATGGACAGGCCAAGCCCACCCAACAGCAGCAACCGCGGCCCCCATTTGCGCCCGACGAAGCTGTTCACGAACTGGCCGATCATGTAGGCCACGAGAAAGGCCGTCCAGATGTGCGCGGTGTCGTGCAGCTCGATGCCGAGGCCTGTCTCCGGATCAGCAAGCGAGGTCTTCACGATACCGAAGACCTTGCGGGTCAGGTAATAGCCTGCGTAGCCGATGTACGTGGCAATCAGTACCTTCCACCGCCATATGTGCTGTTCGCGTGTCAGACCGCGTTTCAGATTCGGACGTACGCCATCACTCATATGAGCCTCCCCTGAGCGCTTGCTCCGGCATCCAAGCCGTCACAGCTTAGCAGATTTACCGGCCATCTTTCCCGATTCCAGCGTGGCGGCGCCCGCGACGGCTGCTGCTATGCGCCGACAGGATTCTCGAGTGTGCCGATGGCTTCGATCTCGACGGCGACGGTGTTGCCGGGGTGCAGGAGCGTGCGCGGTTCCTTGAACCAGCCGACGCCCTCGGGTGTGCCCGTGAGGATCACGGTGCCGGGCAACAGCGTGGTGTCTTGCGAGAGAAAGCTGATCAGCCGCGCGATGGGGAAAATCATATGGCGGGTGTTGCTCGTTTGCATCTCCTGGCCATTGAGCAACGTGCGGATGCCCAGGTTCTGCACGTCCGGCGCCTCATCCGGCGTCACAAGGAAGGGCCCCATGGGCGCGAACGTATCGAAACTCTTGCCCCGCACCCACTGCGAACCGCCCTTGTGCTGCTGCCATATGCGCGCCGACACGTCGTTGGCCACCATGTACCCCGCGATGTGGTGGGGCGCTTCTTCCTCGCTGACATTCTTCGCCGGCCGGCCAATGACCACGGCAAGCTCGCCCTCATAGTCCACTTCGTCCTCACACACCGAAGGAATGCGGATGGGGTCGAGGTGGCCATGGGCGGCGCCGGGGTTCTTCGCGAAGAGCACGGGGTATTCCGGCAAGTCCGCGCCGCCTTCCTTCGCATGCTCGGCGTAATTCCGGCCAATGCAAAGAATGGCAGCCGGGTCGAGGGGCGGCAGCCAGCGCTTCGGGACCACGGGCTCGTCCGTTACCAGCACTTTCTGCTCGAGTATGTTGCCGGCCGCGCGCACGAGGGCGCCGCCGGGTTGCTGCACCGCGAGGGTCACCGACTCATCCTGCATTGCTATCCGCGCAATACGCATGCAAGCACTCCTCTCTTCTGACTTCGCTCCGGGAAGCACAGGATAACAACGGCGGCCCTCTTATTGCCACAAGCCGCTTGGATTTTCGCAAGGTGCAGCAAGTATGCTTACCGGTAGGATGCGTGCCCACGGCACGACGCAAGCGGGGAACGCGCCAAACACAAAGAGGGACTAATCGATGAGCCAGCCAACCCGCAGGCAGTTTCTTGGAACTTCCGCCGCGGCCGGCTTCGGCCTCCTGGCTGCAAGAGCCAGCGCCCAGGCCCCCACCGTCAGCCCGAATGAAAAGATCACGGTCGGACTCATCGGCTGCGGCGGCATTGGCAAGGTGGACCTCGACACCTTTTTCCTCAATGCCGAGGTGGACTGTCCTGTTGTCTGCGACGTGGACACGAACAACTTTGCCAAGGCCGTCGAGCTGGTCGAGGCAAGGCGCGGCCACAAGCCCGACACCGTGACCGATTTCCACCGCGTACTCGACCGGAACGATATCGACGTGGTCCTCGTGGCCACGCCGGACCACTGGCACGCGCTCCCCATGGTGCTGGCCTGCCAGGCGGGGAAAGACGTCTACGTCGAGAAACCGCTGGGCCAGTGCATCGACGAAGGCCGCGCCATGCTCGAGGCCGTGAAGCAGAACAAGCGCATTGCCCAGATGGGCACCCAGTGGCGCAGCGGCGAACACTACGGCGACGCGGTGAAATTCATCCACTCGGGCAAGCTCGGCAAGATTCGCATGGTGCGCACCTGGGCCTACCTCGACTGGGTCGGCGGCATCGGCAATCCGCCGGACCAGGAACCGCCCCAAGGCGTGGACTACGACTTCTGGCTCGGGCCGGCGCCCAAGCGCCCGTTCAACCCGAACCGGTTCCACTTCAACTTCCGCTGGTATTGGGACTATGCAGGCGGCCTCATGACGGACTGGGGCGTGCATCTCTTGAACATCTGCCTGTGGGGCATGGGCCGCGAAGTGCCCAAGCGCGTGAGTTCCGTGGGCGGGAAGTATGTGGTCGAGGACAACACGGAAACCCCCGACACGCAAGCCACCATCTACGAGTTTCCGAGCTACAACCTCATCTTCGAGCAGGAGATGGTCGGCGGCCTCGGACCGGGCGGGCGCCCCCACGGCATGCTCTTCAACGGCGAAGAGGGTACGGTTATCATCGACGACAGCGGCTGGGAGATCATCCCCGAACCGAAGAAGAAGAGCCTCGAAGCGAAGAAGTTCGACTCGGTTACCGATGGCCGCCCGAAGCACATCCGCAATTTCCTCGACTGCGTGAAATCGCGCGAGGAACCGGTCGAGAACATGGAGGTCGGGCACTTCGTGTCCACCGTGGCGCATTTGGGCAACCTGGCGTTGCGCAGCGGCGCGGAAGTCCACTGGGACAACGAAGCGGAAAAGGTCACCAACAACCCCAAAGCCGATGCGCTCGTCGGCCGCACCTACCGGACACCCTGGGAATTGCCGTATGCAAGACGGGGGTGAACCAACGTGTGTGCGTCCGGGAGGGCGAGCGTACCCGCGAGCCGCGGGAGAACTCTGGAGGAAGTCATGTCAAACCGAGCATTTATCATCGGCACGTGTATCACCTTGCTTATCACAGTCGTTGCCATGTGCGCCGCCGCCGAACCTGCCACACTCGACGCCGCACTCGAACCGGACCGCATCGTGGTGTCCGCCGGCGGCGAGGTGGCCGCCGCGTACACCTTCACCCACGACCAGAAGTATCCCTACTTCTACCCCGTCAACGGCCCGGCCACCGGCGAGAGTGTAACCACCGAGTCGTCGGAACCGTATCCCCACCACCACTCGCTCTTCTTCGGTTGTGACAAGGTGGAAGGCCACGGGTATGCGGGCAACTACTGGCAAGCCGCGAACAGCGCGGGACAGATTCTCTCACAGGGACCAAAGCTCACAGAAGAAGATGGGCGGGTCATCATCGAGGATGTGTGCCTCTGGAAACGGCCGGAGAAAGAACCCATCATCCGCGACGAACGGCGCATCGTCATCAGCGCGCCGTCGAAAAACCTGCGAATCATCGATTTCACCATCACGCTGAACCCGCTGACCGACGTGCGCATTAATAAATCCAACCACTCGCTATTCAGTGCGCGCATGGTCCCCGAACTCAGCGTCGAGCAGGGCGGCACACTGGTGAATGCCGAAGGCGCGAAGAATGCCGAGGGCACCTTCGGCAAGAAGTCGCCCTGGTGCGCTTATTATGGGACGCGCGGCGGCGAGACCGAGGGCCTGGCCATCTTGCAGCATCCGTCGAACCGGTGGCATCCGGCGCCCTGGTTCACCCGCGACTACGGCTTCTTCTCGCCCACGCCCATCTACTGGCTCGAGGAGGACCACGTCGACCTGGCGGAAGGCGAACCGCTCACACTGCGCTACCGGGTGCTCGTCTTCGCCGGCACGCCGGAAGACTTGGACATCGCCAGGGAGTATGAGCGCTATGCGGCGGAGAAGTAATCTCGATGTGACCCTTTGTTGTGGCCGGTCTCCCGACCGCGCCACCAATTGTGACCGCAGGTCTCCCGGTCCTCAGTCAAGTAGATGGAGACCATCGGTCTGAAGAGTGGCTCGGTCGGGAGACCGGCCACAACAAAGAAACTGGAAGCCGCTTCTACATGCTGGGAGATTTCAATATGAGAACCGCCGTTCTTCTCACCATCGTCATTTGCTTTTCTTTTGCTGTCAACGCTGAAGACCTCGCCGTGTTGGGCGAATCGTACGACGGTATCGCCGGTGAAACCATGATGCAGGAGCACCTCGACGCCATCGCACAGGGGTATTTCGAGGAACGCGCGGAGCGCTTCGAAAAGACCCTCGAAAGCGAAGAAGCCATTGCCGAATACCAGCAGAAACAACGCGACTTCTTTGAATCACAGCTCGGGGGCTGGCCGGAACGCGCGCCGCTGGATGCGCAGGTCGTTGACACCGGCACCGTGGGCGGGGTGCGCTACGAGAAGATTATCTACGAAAGCCTGCCGGACTACCCGGTAACCGCCATCCTTTACCTGCCCGACGCCGAGCCGCCCTACCCGGCGGTGCTCGTGCCCTGCGGCCACAGCAACAACGGCAAGGCTTCCGAGGTCTACCAGCGCGCGTGCATCCTGCTCGCGAAGAACGGCATCGCCGCGCTCATCTACGACCCCATCGGCCAGGGCGAACGCTACTACTACCTGAAAGACAACGGTAAGCCCGAGGTCGGCACGACCATGCACCACACGCTGATGGGCGTGGGCTGCATTCTCACGGGCACGAATATCGCCATGTACCGCATCTGGGACGGCATGCGCGGCATCGACTACCTCGAGTCGCGGCCGGAAGTCGATCCGGAGCGCATCGGGTGCAGCGGCAACTCGGGCGGGGGTACGTTATCGAGCTACATCATGGCGCTCGATGACCGCGTCGCCTGTGCGGCCCCATCCTGCTACCTCACCACATTCGAGCGGCTGCTGGCCACCATCGGTCCGCAGGACGCCGAGCAGGATATTTACGCGCAGATCGAATTCGGCATGGACCATGCCGACTACCTGCACATGCGTGCGCCGAAACCCACGCTGATCTGCACGGCCACCCAGGATTTTTTCGACATCGAGGGTGCGTGGAACACCTTCCGCGAGGCGAAGCGGCTCTACGCGCAACTCGGCTTCTCCGAGCGCGTGAGCATTATCGAGTACAACGACAAGCACGGCTTCTCCCAGCCACGGCGCGAGGCCATGGCCCACTGGATGAGCCGCTGGCTGCGCGGTGTGGACGAGCATATCACCGAGCCCGAGTTCGACGTGCTCACAGACGAACAGGCGCTGTGTACGCCGGAGGGCCATGTGGTCAAACTGCCGGACATGCGCACCATCTTCGACGTGCTCGCCGAACGCGCGGACAAACTCGCCGAGAAACGCGCCACGGAACGCCGAACCCCCGAAGGTTTGCGCGAAGAAGTGAAGCAACTCACCGGCACGCGCCCTCCGGCGGAACTGCCGGAACCCGAATGGGAAAAACTGGACACCGTCACGCATGACGGCTACCGCATCGACAAGGTGGTCATACAGCCGGAGCCGGGCATTCTCCTGCCCGCACTCGACTTCGTGCCCGAGGAAGACGCCACCCGAACCGTGCTCTACCTGCACGAGGACGGTAAGGAAGCCGAGGCCGGCGGCGACATCGAGCGGATGGTGAGCGAGGGCGCCCGGGTACTCGCAGTGGATGTGCGGTCCATGGGCGAAACCCGGTCAACCGAAAACAGCAAAGGCTGGGATTTCCAAATCGGCCCGGACTGGACCGACTACTTCCGGGCATACCTCGTGGGACGCTCGTTTGTCGGAATGCGCGTCGACGATATCATGCAGTGTGTGCGCGCGCTCGACACCCCCGTCGCGCTGCATGCCGTGGGCGAGACGGCCGTGCCCGCCCTGCATGCGGCTGCCCTCTACCCAAACCGCTTCACCACGGTCACCCTCGAGCGCGGCATCCCCTCGTGGGACGCCGTCGTGCGGACACCCCGCGCGCGCCGGCAGTTGAACAACACCGTGCATGGCGCGCTCGAGGTCTACGATTTGCCGGACCTCATTGACCTGGCCGGCGCGAAGAACGTGACCACTATCAAGCCGGAGGTGCCACACTTCTGACGCCCGCGCAGCTCATTTGCCGCGCAACGTCTCGTAGCTGTGCTTGGGGGCGTGGTCAAAATAGCGGTTGTTTCGTGGACCGAACCAGCCAACGTTCCAGTTGGCGTTGCGGGCGCCGTAGACGTTTTTTTCCGGGGCCCATTCCCAACGTTCGCTCGATATGTGGCCGTCACACCAGAGCACATTGGCGCGCCCGTAGTGGCGGAAGTGAATCGACGGCGACAGGAAGGAGTCGCCGGGAATACCGCGCGGGTGATCATGGGAAACGGCCTTCGGCGGCTCGACAAATCCGTACTCGATGATATAGCCGTCCTGCGGCAGGGCGGCATCCGCGAACATGATGGTCTGGCCGGGATTCTTGATGGCCACATCGCGCATACCTTTGCGCATGGCCTGCACCGGATCCTCGATGATGCTGAGTTGCGACCCGACGTACGCCATGTTATACCCATAGCCGCCGGTGCCGCCTTCGAAAACATTTCCACCGGCGCCATGTTCCCGCGCCTCGAAAAAGGCGGGGCACTCATTCACCCGGCCATCGGGCAGGTATTCGAAAAGCGGCCCTTTGCGTGGGTCGAATGCACTCGACAGGTTCGGCGTTTCCCGCTCTCCGTGCCAACGCTGGCAGCCACCGAAATGCTCGGCATCGGCGCCGGGCAGCAGAAAGTCATTCAGGTCGGCAGCGGCAGGGACATAATGGCCATCGTGCTCGGCGGCGTACATGGTGTTCGCGAGGTAAAGCTGGCGCAGATTGCTGACGCACTGGGTAGACCGTGCCTGCGAACGTGCACGGCTCAGCGCCGGCAGCAACAACGCCGCCAGCACGCCGATGATACCGATAACCACCAGCAGCTCGATCAGGGTGAAGCCGTGGTTCGTTCGGTCTCCGCGCCTATGTGGTCCGGCTTGTCGCATCAAACTCCTTTGACGTGGAAACGGCGACGAATACCCGCCGCGCCGATCAGCAACACCACCAGCATCACGGGCACGGTCACGCCCAAGGGCATGGGCGTCACATCGAACATGAAGGTCTCCTCGCCGAGCAGCTCGGTTTGCGCCGGATCCGCATACAGTGCGAGATACAGCATCGCGCTCTCGAGGTCTTTCGCGTCCAATACACGCACGGAGAAATTGGCCACGCCGCTGGTGAGCGCGAGCTGATGCCCGGGCGCTGCCGGGTCGGCATCGGGGGTGGACGGCGTCCCCCCTTCCACCACCAGGGTCACAAAGGCGCCGGCGTCGAGCGGATTGCCAAAGTCGTCCTGCAGCACGCCGGTCGTGAAATCCACCGGGCCGGGCGCGGTGGCGGTGTTATCGAGCGTGTAGATCGACACCGGGCCAACCGCTTCGCCCGCCGTAATCAGAAAAGCCACCGCGCCGCTGAGAGCGCCGTCGAGCGAGCGTGCGGTAATGGACGCCGTTCCCGCGGTCGTGCCGCCTTGCACGGTGAACGAAACCACACCGCCGGCGGCTTCGATCTGCACACCGGGCAGCTCCGCGCCGGCATCCGCGCTCGTAATTGTGCCCAACGTCGTATCCACGGTAAACAGCGTGCCGTCCGGGACGAGCGAACCGTCCGGCAGGTGAATCGGATCACTGCTGACGGCGGCCGTGGGGCCCGGATCCCCTGCTGTGCCCTGCGCGGGTGTGACATGCAAGACCATGTCCGGCGCGTCGGCGTCCTCGTCGCCGCTGCCGGGTGTCGAGGCCAGAATAAACGTGCCGGGATATGCACTGCGGAAGGTCACGTGGTTCTCCCCCATATCTTTTACGACCGCCGTGATCCCCGCCTGCGTGTAGCCACTGTCCTCGAAACGCCACGGCTGCAACCCCGCTTCGTCCAAGCCGGCGATCGCGCTGCTCGTGTACGCGATGGTGAACAGCGCGTCCTGCACCTGGGCCGCTCCGAAATCTGCCACGCTGCTTTGGAATGCACGCACGGCGCCGCTCTTTTCAAGCCCGCCGATACCCTGCGCCGGCGCGGGATCGCTCACGGTGAGGATGTCGACAATACAGTTGAAATCGCGGGTGCCGCTGCGCAGGCCGTTCGAATACAGGGTGATGGCGTTGCCTTGGGCGTCTGCGGCCGTGCCCAGTTCCGTACCGGCGGGACTGCCACCGTCTTCCGGCGGAATCTCGAGCGCGAGCACGGTGCTTTCCGGGCGCATCGGGTCCGTGCCGGCCACGCGCGTCTCGTATTCATCCAGGATGCCGTCGCCGTCGGTGTCAATGTCGGGCGCCACATCAGCCACCGCGTCGATTTCCGGGGTAATGTAGCCCAGGGCAGGATCAGACTCGCTGATAAATGCCGAGATGCGGATAAAGTCAAACTGCGACAGGCCCGCCGGGTTTCCCGCCTCATCCACCGCCCAGGCAATATCGAAGGCATCGCCGCCGCCGCTGCGTGGTGTAAGTCCGACCGCGGAGGGATCGTCCGGCCGCACATAATTGTCGAGGTACTTGCGCTGGGTGGGGGTGAGGTCGGCATAGCCCCAGTTGAATTCGGTGCCATCGCTGTTTGGATTTTGCACATTGCCGGCCAATGGCGGGGCCGGGTTTGCAACGCCTTCGGGCAAGATGGATCGATCATAACCGCGGCTGCCCGGGATGACATACCAGGGATCATCGGGGATACCGTTGCCGTTTACATCCGCACTGATCGCGATGAGCCCCGCCTCGATCCACTTGCGCGCCGGATTGCCGCCAACCCACGTGGCGTTGCCATACACGATACAGTCGAGACCCATCGGATTGTCCGGATCGTCGGTAACGGGCGTATCGAAACGCAGGGTGATGTAGCTGCCGGGGGCCGGGCCAGGCCGGCCCACGGAATGCAGCCCCGTGTTGTTCGCCGCAAACGTACCGCCGCCCAAAGGCTCACCAACGGTTTTCTGGGGCGTGTCAAACCCCTGGTTCGGATCGATCGCGTTGTAGTCCACCACCGCATCGGCCCAGGGATCCTCCCCATGCGCGGCATGGGGCAGGGCGAGTCCAGCGCCTATGACCAGATACAACGAGAGTGTACGCAAGCGCCGGAAAAACACGGAGAACAGAAACGGAGGCATTGCCACAGGCACCTTTCTAACCGTTGCCGTTGCCCTTCGCAACGGGGAACCTGCCGCATAGCGCCAAAAGAGGGGAATACCCGGCAAGGATTGCGCGGGTCCGGTGCGTGCTCGAACCGGGCTGCCGGCCTTATCCCTCGAAGGCACATCGCTGTGGCACATTCCACACAGCCAATCGCCGGCAGGTCTTCGGACTTCCAGGCGCGGCCATGCGCTGGCCACCTACGGGGCGCCGCTTCCCAGCCGCTCTACGGGAGCCGCCAGTGCGCTTCGTGCGCCGTTCGTTCCTGGTTACCGCTGCGGGACAGTTCCGGATTCGCACCGGATTCCCTCTTAGCGCGCGCATGCCGATCACACGCACACGAACCGGACGTACGACAGGGTACACCCGGCCGGGCATTCGAGTCAATGTGGCTGTGAATCCGGCTATTGATACCGGAGGGTGCACACTGGTGTAATGAGGCATTCGAGGGGCAAGCTTGCGCGTGTACCGGCTCGCCAACAAGACGTCATGAAAGGCCGCCGGCTCTTATGCTGCGCATAGCCTGCACAAGAGCGGCCACAATTCTGGCCCAAGTCCGGGAGACGACATGCACATCCGATCCGAGAAAATCGCGTTCCGGAACAGCAACGGCGAGGAAATGGCCGGGAGGCTCAAGCTACCCATCGGCACGCCACGCGCCTACGCCCTCTTCGCCCATTGTTTCACCTGCTCGAAAGAGACCAAGGCCGCCACCGCCATAAGCCGCGGTCTTGCTGCGCGGGGCTTTGCCGTGTTGCATTTCGATTTCACGGGCCTCGGCGAAAGCGAGGGCGATTTCGCGAATGCCGGCTTCTCGTCCAACGTGGCGGATATCGTGGCTGCGGCGCATTTCCTCGAGGAGAACTATGGCGCCCCCGACTTGCTCGTCGGCCACAGCCTTGGGGGCACCGCCGTGCTCGCAGCGCAACGCCAACTCGATGGCGCACGCGCTGTCTGCACGATCGGCGCGCCGGCCGCACCCGCACAGGTCAAACAGCTCATCACCGGCCCAACGGAAGCAATCCACGAAATGGGCGAAACCGAGGTTACAATCGCCGGACGCAGCTTCCGCGTGGGCGCGCAGTTTCTCCGTGACCTTGAAAAGAATGACATGGCCACAGCGCTGCTCGGCAAATCCCTGCTTATCATGCACTCGCCGAAAGACGAAGTCGTGCCCATCCAAAACGCGGAACGCATCTACCAGCAGGTGCGCGGCCTCAAGAGTTTCATCACCCTCGAGAACGCGGATCACCTGCTCACCAACCGTGCCGACGCCGACTATGCCGCCCATGTGCTCGCAGCCTGGGCCATGCGCTACCTGCCGCCACGGGAAGACAGGCCAGAACCACCGGAGGGGGATGTCGCGGTGGCGGAGTGGGATGCCCCCTACACCAACCGGGTCGTTGCGCGGGATCATATGCTCCTGGCCGACGAACCGCGCAAACATAAGGGCCTCGATGCCGGCCCCACGCCCTACGAATATCTCCTGGGAGGACTCGGCGCCTGCACCTCCATGACCCTGCGCATGTATGCCGAGCGCAAGCAACTCCCCCTCGACCACGTCCGCGTCGACCTGAATCATAAAAAGATGCACGCCAAAGACTGCAGCGAGTGTGTGACGGAGCAGGGCAAGGTGGACCACATCACACGCCGTATCACCCTCACCGGCGACCTGACCGAAGATCAACGGGATCGGCTGCTGGAAATTGCGGACAAATGCCCCGTGCACCGCACCCTGACCGGCGAGATCCGAATCGACTCCGAACTGGCCGGGTAGCCGCACGGAAAGGAACCAGCAGCCGTGCACATTTGCATGGCGCCGACAACGCCGACTAAAATACGGCCGCTTCAATGGTGAGGCGCTTCTCTATGTTTTTTTCAGTATCCACCCGTATTGCGACGGGTGTATTGCAACGGGAGTAGTTATACCGTGCCCAAGAAATTCAAAGTCGGCATTATCGGTTGCGGGGCCATTTCAGAGCGCCTCCATGTACCGGACATCTACTATGGAAACGAAGGCGAACTGGTCGCTTTCTGCGACGTGGACAAAGCCCGTGCCGAATCCATGGCGGAGCGCTACGGCACCGCTGCCAAGGCCTACACGGATTACAACGATCTGCTGGCGGACCCGAGTGTCGAGGGCGTGATCATTGCCCTGCCCAACCGGCTGCACTGCAAGGTCACCGTGGCTGCGGCGAAAGCGGGCAAAGCCGCCATGATCGAGAAGCCCATGGCCACGAGCATCGAGGAATGCCAAACCATGATCGATACCGCCCAAAAGGCGGGCACACTGCTCATGGTCAACCAGAGCCAGCGCCTGGAGCCCGCCCACCGCAAGGCGAAGGAAATTCTGGACAGCGCACTGCTCGGCCGGGTGCTGCATGTGACCGCCATGTTCGGTCACGGCGGCCCGGATGAATGGGAGCCCTCGGCAACCTGGTTCTTCGACAAAGACGCCGCGCGCTTCGGCGCCATGGCGGATCTCGGCATTCACAAAGCCGACCTCGTGCGCTATCTCGTGGGCAAGGAGGTCGCCGAGATAAGCGCCTTCGCCGAGCATGTGCAGAAACTCCAAGGTGAAGACCTCGAAGACAACTTCGTCGCATGCCTCAAATTCGAGGACGGCGCAGTGGGCACCCTGGCCGCTTCGTGGACGGCCTACGGCGGCAACAACAACTACATCATCTTCCACTGCGAGAACGGCACGCTGCGCGTCGGCATCATTCCCGACCAGCCGATCATCGCGCAGATCATGAATCCCGCGTGCGAAATCAACTTCGATCCGGGCCCACCCGCCATCGACTACCCGGAGAGCTGGGGCGTGGACGCGGGCGGCGCATTCGTGCGTGCCGCGCTTGGCCTCGAACCGCCCTACTGCAGCGGCGAAGAAGGCTTCAAATCGCTGCAACTGATCTTCGCCGCGGAAGAAGCCGCAAAAACCCGCAAGACGGTCCGGTTGGCCTAACCGGCCGCCTCCGCAAGAAGGCACGCCAAGAAAACACACCGCATGCAACCCAAGACTTTACATGTCGCGCTTGGCGAACGCACCTACCCCATTCACACAGGCCTCGGCAACGTGGACACCCTGCCCGCACTTATCGAGGCCACGGGCTGTAAAGGCGCTATCGGCGTCGTAAGCGACTCGAACGTATGGCCACATTACGGTGAGCGGATCGCCAAGCTCATCACGGCCGCCGGCAAACCCTGGGCTGCCCATGTCATCCCAGCGGGCGAAACGCACAAGCGCCTCGACGAAATCGAAAAATGCTGCGGCACATTTCTCGAGGCCGGACTCGACCGCGCAAGCCTCATCATCGGCTTCGGCGGCGGCGTGCCCGGGGATATGGCAGGCTTCACCGCAGCGGTCTTCATGCGCGGCGTACCTTTCATCCAGATACCCACCACCATCGTCGCCCAGGTCGACTCGAGCGTCGGCGGAAAGACCGGCGTCAACCATCCCCTCAGCAAGAACAGCATCGGCGCATTCCACCAGCCGCTGGCTGTCCTTATAGACATGGAACTGCTCGTCTCCCTGCCCGAACGCGAACTCCATGCTGGCCTCGCCGAGGTCATCAAGCACGGCATCATTGCGGACGCCGATCTCTTCGAATACATGGAGGAGAACGCCCCGGCCATCCTCGCGCGCGACCTCGAAGCGCTGGCCATGCCCGTGGTGCGCTCGTGCGAGATCAAAGCCGCGGTCGTCGCGGCCGACGAGCGGGAGCAGGGCGTGCGCGCCAATTTGAACTACGGCCACACCTTCGGCCACGGTATTGAAGCGGCCACCCACTACGCGCACTTCCTCCACGGCGAGGCGGTCGCGCTCGGCATGGTCGCGGCGGGCGCACTCGGCCAATCGCTGGGTATGGTGGACGAGGCCTTCGTGGCACGCCAGCGAGCATGTATTGCTGCATATGGATTGCCCACGGCGTGGCCGGAACTGCCTGTCCACGAGACACTGACGCATATGCGCAAGGACAAGAAAGCGCGCGCCGGCACCATGAAGTTTATCGTACCGGCCGGCGTGGGCCGTGTCGAACAGCGCACGGACATCAGCGAGGCGCAGGCGCGGGCAGCGCTCGAGGCCTTGCGCACGACCGCATAGCCGAACAACTACAACCCGCGTGGGAGACCTGTCACATGGCCTTTGGTGGAGACAACGCCGAGAGCTACTACGACGAAGGAATCACGGCAAGTATGCGCGGCGACTACACGCTCGCCATCGATTTCTTCCAGAAAGCGGTACAGTGCGATAGTAACTACCTGCCGGCTTTTCAACAGATGGCCAAGTGTCACTTGCGGCTGGGAAACGCATCGAAAGCGGTTAAAATCCTCCGCGAGGTTTTGGCAGTCAAGCCTGGGCAAGTGCCCTCGCGACTGGATCTCGGATTCGCGCTCATCGAGCAAGGCCACCCGGAAGAAGCGCGCAAGCAGTTCACCGAGGTGCTCAACCAAAAACCGCAGAACGCCCGCGCCCACCTCGGCCTCGCCCAATGCAGCTTCGAGGAAGGCCAATGGAGCGCCGCCGCCGAACTCGCCCGCAGCGCCCTCAATTTGGGCGGCGCCAATTTCGCCGCGCTCCTGCTACTCGGCCGGGCGGCCGGCCTTGCGGGCGTTATCGAGGAGTCTATCGACGCCTTGCAGCGCGCCGACAGCCTTATGGAAAAGTCCATTGAGTCCAACCCGGATGCGCCGGAAGGCTACTTTCTACGCGGCGAGGTACACCTCGCCCGGGAGGACTTCACCTCCGCACTCGAGAATTTCCGCGCAGCCGAAGACCGCGCAGAGCCCGAAGGCCACTACAGCGCTTTCGGAATCTCGTTCGACCGCACCGACGCCCTCGCAAAACAGGGCGTCTGCCTGCAACGGCTCGGCCGCATCCAGCCGGCCCGGGAACTGGGCGAACGTATCCTCAAGTTCAATCCCGATCACAAGCTCGGCGCCGCACTCGCCGCGCTCCAACCCGAAAACTAGGAATACGGCCGGAAACCCCGGTTGGATGCGGGACGCGGCCAGAAAGCTGTCTCTTTGCAGGACGCCGCTGCTTGGCATCACAGCAAAAGAAAGGCAGCGGTCATGCTGGCCGCGCCAGTAGAGCCCATGCGGCTCTTCCGGATTGCGCGTACTTTCCAGCATTTCAGCCCACGAGTTCAAACCGGCTTTCGTGTAGGGCATAGATTTTCAACTTGAAGAATTCGTAATTCTTTAGCCGTTTGCCGTGAGCCGTTTCCCATACGTCATACAACTCCCTGGTATCGGCGCGGGTCGCGGTTCTGGCCCACCCGCTGTTTCTATCAGTCAA
>CAZMVU010000032.1:2578-32024 GCA_964569295.1 uncultured Nitrospirales bacterium | reverse complement strand
ACAACCGGGGAACACGCCTTTCGATCCTTGGGTTGCGGGCAACGCCCGCGTTGGTACCTAAGGCACTAAGTTAACGCTTATGGGCTGCAGGCCCAGGTCACTACGCGTGCCCGGGCTCCAACAGGCTGCGCAGTGCCCTCGCGAGGTCGCTGGGCGCGTAGGGCTTGTGGACAAAGGCGATTCGGGGTGTTTCGGGCACTTGGCCGGCGGCGTCTTCTTTGGTATACCCGCTTGACAGCACAATGGGCATATTCGGGCGGATGCGGCGTATCTCGCGTATGGCCTCGGCGCCGTTCATGACGGGCATCATGAGGTCCATGATAACCGCGGTGTAGCGACCCGGCTCGCGCAGGAACAAATCGAGCCCCTGGCGCCCGTCAGGGGCGGTGACCGTTTCGAAGCCGATGGTATGAAGGGTCTCTTGGGCGACCGCGCACACGGTCTCTTCGTCATCGACCACGAGAACCGTGCCTGAAGTGCGCCAGGTACGCAGGTCATCGGCGGATGTGGGGGAGACTTCCCCGCCGTGCAGAGGTTTACGCACACCTTTTGCTGGGAAGTACACGCGGAAGGCGGTACCTTGTCCGGGGGCGCTTTCTAGGGCTACGGCACCGCCATGTCCGCGCACGATGCCGAGCGCCGACGCCAGGCCCAGGCCGCGGCCGGTGAATTTGGTCGAGAAAAACGGATCGAAGATACGGCTCTGGGTTTCCGCATCCATACCACAGCCGGTGTCGCGCACCTCGAGGCAGACGTAGTCGCCCGGCGGCAGGTGCTCGTCGAGATAGGCCTCCTGGCCGAAGCCGCCATCCAGATACTGGGCATAGGTGCGCACGGTGACCGTGCCGGGTTTGTCGCCGATGGCCTCCGAGGCGTTGATCACGAGGTTGAGGATAACCTGGTGCAGTTGGGGGTCGTCGCCCTCGATGGGGGGGAGGTCTCCGGCGCATTCGAACACGAGTTCGGCATTCTTCGCGACAGAAGCGCTCAGGAGTTCGCCCATCTCGCGGGCGAGTTTCGATAGATCGAGCGGCCGCGGCACGATGGCGCCCTTACCGGCATAGGCGAGCATTTGGTTGGTGAGATCGGCGGCGCGCTGCGCGGCGGTCCCGATCTTCTGCACATAGGTGTGGGCCGGTGTGTCTTCCGGAAGCCGTTCAAGCGCAAGGCCGGCATTGCCCAGCACACCCACGAGCAGGTTGTTGAAGTCATGGGCGATACCGCCGGCAAGCACGCCCAGGCTCTCGAGCTTTTGTGTGTGCTGAATCTGCGCCTTGAGGCGCTGCTGCTCGGCTTCGGCGTGCTTGCGCTCGGTAATGTCCCGTGCGATTCCCTGTACGCCGATGGGTTTGCCGTCCTTGTAGATGAGGCGTGTGCTTATCTCGACGGGTAATCGGGCGCCTTGCTTGGTCAGCACGGCCGCTTCATAGCGGGTTGTTTCTTGAGCTTCGTGTTTCTTCAGGCGCATCTTTTGCACACGCTCTTGATATTCCGGAGCGATGACATCCTCGACATTGAGTTGCATTGCTTGGTCGCGGGTGTACCCGCTTATCTGTTCGCCCACCTTGTTCAACGAGGTGAAGTTCCCCTCGAGGTCATGGGTGTACACGATGTCGTTGGCGTTCTCGAACAGTTCCCGGTAGCGGGCTTCGGCCTCGCGCAGTGCATCCTCGGCGTACGTACGTTCGGTTACGTCGCGCAGCATGCCACAGAACCCGGTGGGGGCCGCGCCGTCACCGTTGCGCATCAGGCTGATCGATACCTCGAAGATGGCCTTGCTGCCATCTTTACGGTACATCTCCCAGTCAAAGAGCTGCGCATCCGCGCCGGCGCGGTAGGCCTTCTCGTAGGCGTCGTAGGCATGTTGTGCAGCGGTCTCATCGGCGTAGAGCGCGGTGTAGGAGAGTCCAAGCATTTCCTCGGGCGTATAGCCAAGCAAATGGCACAAAGCGCGATTGAAGAAGGTTATTCTGCCCTCGAGGTTTACTTCGTAATAGCCTTCGTGCATGCTTTCGAGCACATTGCGGTATTTGCACTCGCTTTCGCGCACCGCGGCCTCGGCCTCGATGCGCTCGGTAATATCGAGGGCGAGCACCTGCACCGCCGGCGCCCCGCGGTAGGTAATGGGGCGCACATAAACCTCAGCGGGGAAAGTCTCACCGCTCATACGCCGCATGCGCGTTTCGTAGTGGTAGGGCACGGTGGGATCGCCTTCAAGGCGGCGGCGGGTGAAGGTTTCGAGGCGATCGCGTTCCTCGGGGGCGATCATTTGCAGGCTGTCCTTCCCGACCACGTCGTCGAGCGAATTGAGGCCGAGCATGGAGCGGCTGGTCTTGTTGACGAAGACGGTTTGTCCGTTTTGGAAAATGGCCACACAGAAGGGAAACATCTCGACGAGGGTGCGGTATTTTTCCTCGCTCTCGCGCAGGGCCTCCTCCGCCATGCGCCGCACTGTGATGTCCTGGCCAATGGCCGTGTAGCCGGCCGGCACCCCGTGGGAGTTACGCACCAGGGTATTGCTCCAGAGGAAGTGGCGCAGTTCTCCATTGCGCGTGAGGATCGGGTTTTCGTAGTGGGTGGTCAGGTGTGCCTCACCTACCTCTCCCCTGAAAAAGGTGCCTTGAATGGTATCGCGCCATTCCGGTGGCAGGAACAGGTCAATCCACGCGCCCCCCATGACTTCGGACCAGGTATAGCCTGTCACGCCAAGGAGGTACTTGTTGCAGTAGGTCACGCGCCCGGCGATGTCCAACTGCACGGCGGCAAGCTGCATGTTTTCCAGTGTCTCGCGGTAGCGCTGTTCACTTACGCGCAACGCGTCTTCCATGCGGCGTTGAGCGGTGACGTCGCGCATGACTACTTGCACGCTTTCCTCGTCCGTGCGTGGATCGATCACCAGGTACGCGTCTTCCAAGACATACTTTACCTTACCCTTGTGCGTGCGAAAAGACCAGGGCCGGTCACGCAAGGACTTGAGGCGCCGCACTTCGGTGCGCGTATTGCCCACGGGTTCGGTGTATTCGATGAGGTCTGCAAGCCGCCGGCCGGCTATGGCCTCGGGGGTGCTGAACCGTTCGGCCAAATCGAAAATGCGCATGGCCCCGGAATCGAGAAATACAAGTACGCCGTCGAAAGTGAAGCGATACACCCCGATACCGGCAAATTCCAAGGCTTCACGTTGTGCTTTGTCGAGCCAGGCTCCGTGTGACTCTTGGTGAACGTCACTGTTCATGTTGTCCCCTTCGTCCCTGTATTGTCCACCCAGTCCAAGCTTATCATAGTTTATGCACAAAAACGATCTTTTTGCCCGCTGTGTTCGGCGTTTGTTTATGGGGCGGCGAATCCTTGCCTTCATCGGATGTGTCCTCTACACTTGCCGGAAGATTTGCGTGCGCGCAGTTACCGGACATAGCCGCAGTGGGGTGTCCATTCGAACCGCGGGGAGCCGCTATGAGCGTTATCATCGATGTTGCGTATAGGGGGGATTTGCAGTGCCGGGCCACACACGGCCCGTCACAGTCGAAGCTTGTTACCGATGCCCCGGTGGACAATGGCGGCATGGGCAGCGCGTTCTCGCCCACGGATCTCGTGGCCACGGCACTGGGTAGTTGCCTGCTGACGATTATGGGCAAGGTGGCGCAACGCCGCGGCCTCGACATTCGGGGCGCGCGGGTGCGTGTGACAAAAGCGATGGTGTCCGAACCGGTGCGGCACATCGGGTCGCTGACGGCCGCGATTGTGTTGCCGGCGGGTGCGCGGCTCGATGCGGCCGAACGCAAGCGTCTCGAGAACGGGGCTATGGCATGCCCCGTGAAACGCAGCCTGCACCCGGATGTGGAAGTGCGGGTAACCTTCGAATACCCGGAGACAGCCTGAGTGGCGCGACGATTCAACGTAAGGAGATTTGCCCAAATGCGCAAAGCGCTGATTATCTTGACATTGGTGATGATGCTCGCAGGAACGGCGGCGGTAGCGGACGGCATGGCCGCGCGCTTCGATCAGGCGGAACCGGCGTATTCGCCCGTGCCCATCTGGTGGTGGAGCGGCGATCCGATCACGCGGGCGGGCATCACGGAGCAAATGAAGAAGATGCGCGACGGCGGCATTTACAATGCCATTATCCTGAATCTGGCCCCTTCCGGACCCCTCTACGGCAGCGCGCCTGATGAGCCACCGTTTCTCTCGGATGAATGGTGGGAGCTGTTTGCGCACACAGTGGATACGGCCGACGAGCTCGCTATGAAGCTGTGGTTTTATGACCAGTTAGGCTTTTCCGGGGCGGGGCTGCAGGCGCGGCTCGTGCGCGACAATCCGTCATTCCGCGGGGTAGCGCTCGATCGTGTCGTGGAGGATGTCACCGGCCCCACGACGGTGCGCCTTGAAACGCCGCCCGCGGGCACGGCGCTGGCGGCGTTCACTGCGCGCCACGTGGAACAGGAAACCGAAACGGCGGTGCGCTGGATCTGGATGCCGGATGCACCGGAGGAGGAAGCCACCTATTACTTCCGCCGGCCATTCCATTTGCTCGCGCAACCGGAATCGGCGCATGTGAACATCACCTGTGACAACGGCTACAAGCTGTATGTAAATGGCGAGCTTGTGGGCGAGGAATCGGTGTACGAGGAATCCGGCTGGCGACAGGCCGAGCGCTATGAAATCGCCCCGCTACTTACCGTGGGCGAGAATGTCATCGCGGTCGAGGCGGTGAATCTCGGCGGTCCGGGCGGCCTGGCCGTCGAACTGTTCCGCGATGGTGCCCCGCTCCTGGTGAGCGATGCCGATTTCCGGGTGGCGGAGCAGCATGGCGGGGACGATGCCTGGCTGCGCGCGGGTTTCGAGGACACCGAATGGTATGCCTCGGCATCGCTGGGTGCCGCGCCCACCGCCCCCTGGCAAGAAGCCGCCGGCCTTGAAACGGCCATGGCGCAGGGGTTGGGGACGCCCATCGAGCAGGTGCGCAATGTGTCCGGAGAACTGGCAGACGGTGCGATCGAGGTGGAAGTGCCTGCGGGCGCGCACCGGGTGATGCTGTATTACACGACACCGGGCGGGTTCGATTACCACAACGCCGAGGCGTGCACGGCGCTGCTTGACATCGTAC
Organism: uncultured Nitrospirales bacterium; assembly: GCA_964569295.1. Classification (GTDB taxonomy): domain Bacteria; phylum Hydrogenedentota; class Hydrogenedentia; order Hydrogenedentales; family JAGMZX01; genus CAZMVU01. The sequence continues at coordinate 26,923 of CAZMVU010000032.1, read as the reverse complement.
ACGGGGAGATTGCACGGCGGTTCCCGGAGGCGCTGGGCACGGTCATTGCGGGATCGTTCCAGGACGAATTCCCGGCGGTGCCGCGCTTCTCCGCGCAGATGCCCGCGGCTTTCGAGGAGCGCATGGGCTACAAATTTATTGATGTGCTTCCGGCGTTGCATGACGATGTGCGCGATCGCTTCGGCAATCCGGAAGGGCCGGACACCATCCAGGTGCGATGCGACGCGAACGACGCGGCGGCGGCATTGGCCGAGGAGGCCTTCTTCATTCCGCTGTACGCATGGCATGAGGCCCATGGCATGCTCTGCGGCTACGACCAGACCGTGCGCGACGCGGACCCGTTGCGCGGCGAGCGATATTACGTCGACTACTTCAAGACCATGCGCCACTACAGCGTGCCTGGCCAGGACATGGACGGCAACGTGAAGCCGCATCAGTCCATCGCCGACCTTTATCAGCGGCCGCGCGTATGGATGGAGGCCTTCCATTCGAGTGGCTGGGGCCAGACCATGGAAGAAATCGCCGTGTTGCTGCACCCCTGGCTTGCGGGTGGAGCGACGCTCTACAACCCGCACGCCATCTATTACTCGACCCACGGATCGTACTACGAGTGGGCCCCGCCCGACACCGGCTGGCGGCAGCCCTATTTCCACCACCACCAGACCCTGGCGGACTATGTGGCGCGGCTGTGCGCCGTGCTCTCGGAAGGGAAACATGTCGTGCGGACCGGTATTGTGCATCCGGCCTCGACTGTACACGCCTACACCGGCCATGGCCCACACCGCGCACAGGCACAAGCCGCACAGCGCCGCTACTGGCAGATACAGGAAGCACTCGACCGGCGCGCTATCGACTACATCACCGTCGATGAGGACTCGATCATAAACGGCGCACGCGAAGGCGGCACGCTTGCCATGGGCGATGTGGCGCTCGATGTCCTCGTGTTGCCAGGCGCCCGAGTGCTCAAGAGCGATACAGCCGTGCAACTCGCCGCATTCGCCGAGGCCGGCGGACAACTCATCGTGGCGGGGACACCGCCGGAACGCCCGGCTGACCGCACACGCGCCGCCGACTGGCAGGCCACCCGTGACAAACTGGTGCAGGCTGCGGCACACGTAGACAATGCGGGTGCGGCGGTGGCGGCCATTGCCGACGCGGTACCGCCGGTGATTGCGGAAGGCAAGCCCACCCTGCACCGGCGCATCGGCGATCGCGACTTCTTCTTCGTGCTCTCCGACACGGAAACAAAAGCCGACAGCGGCGCGCGTTGGAATATCAATGAGCGGGATTTGTGGAAGACCGGCGCGGCACAGGGCGACTGGCTGCATGTGACCTTCCCCGGTGACGGCCTCCCGGAAGTATGGGATGCGCTCACCGGCGAAATACGCACGGTGCGTAACTTCGAACGCCGGGGCAATGAAACGCGCGTCGCCGTGAACCTCGCCGACACCCCCGCGCCGCTCCTTGCGCTCAAACCCGCTGCGGAAGGTCTGCCGCAAACTGTCGCCTCAAACATGGCGGTGCAGTCGCTCAGCCGTGATGGGGATACGCTTTCGCTCGTCGGCATGCCGCGAATCACGCCGGACGAGCCGCCGGCAAACTACCACGCCCGTGTCGCCTTTGAAGACGCCGTGTTCGAAGGCAGCACGCCCGCGCATACGGCTATCGACCTTACGATCGGCGGGGTCTTTGACTGCCGCCTTGAACCGACCATGGAGAACAGGGACGGCAGCTTCGCGTGGCCGCCTTCGGACGGGCCGATCCCGGTGGAAACCCGCGCCTTCGCGTATCAGCCGGAAACGGCCGATGCCGACACCTCGAACTGGCACACGCCGGATTTCGAGGCGGAGGACTGGGAGACTGTGATCGCATCCTACGGCCCGCGTGCGGCCTACACCGGCCCGATCGCGTTGCCGGAGGGCAAGGATGTGACCGCGCTGGAGGCGCCGCCGGCAACGGACGAAGCCGCCTGGAAACCGGTGGTATATTCGCTGCGTCTCGGCATCGACGAGGATCCCGTGTTTTCGAGCGCCTTGGGCGGCAAGGGGCGGATTCCGGAGTCGTTTATCGATCTTGGTGAGGTGAAAGCCAATGCGCCTTATCTGGTGCGTGCGACGGTTATCCTGCCGGAGGAGGCTGCCGGCGAACCACTCGATGTGTTGCTGCGCGTGGGCGGTGTCGCCCATAAGCGGGTGTTTCTTAACGGCGCCGCCGTGGACTTGCAAGGAAGCCCCACCGGCCGCACACAAGAAGGCACAACCACGCTGCAACCGGGTCCTAACACGCTCACCCTGGTCGCGGCGCGCCCCTCGAACGGGCGCCTGCGCCTCTTCTACCAGTTCCTCGAGCCGGATGCCCAGGCGCAGACACCCGAGTGGATCTGGAGCCGCACATCCCCGCCGGGTGAGCGCACCCGCTTCCTTTACACGCTCACGCTGCCGGAAGAGGCGGAGATTGCCGATGCGCAATTCGTGGCGGCATTGGGCGACCTGCACCAGATTGCTGTCAACGGCACACGCATTGCCGATCAGGGCAACTTCGACGCCTACTTCATGAGCCGTGCGGAACAGTACAGCATCGCGGAGCATTTGAAGCCGGGGGACAACCGGATCGAAGTTGTCGCGCGTGATGCCGGACAGCCGACAGGCTTTTTCGCCGACGGGTTGGTCACGCTGGCGGACGGCACGCGCATTCCGTTCATGAGCGGGCCGAAGTGGCATTGTGTACCCGTTGGCCAGCCCGATGCCGAACCCACGCCGGTGAAGGTTCTTTTTGGGCCGGCCCGCGGCTATATGGGGGACCCGGCCATGCTGCGCCTGTGGACGCGCCCACACCCGCTGCCCAAGGGCGGCTGGCTCGCTGACCAGGAATCGCCGCCCGACCCGTTGGACCAACTCGTATACGCGCGCAGTGTCGACACCCCGAGCGCCGGTTGGTATCGGTTCCGTCTGCCACCCGGCGCGACGGGAATTGTCCTGCCGTTGGCTGCGGGCGCCGAGGCGCGTCTGTGGGTGAATGGCCGGGAGTATCCACTGCGCGAACGTGCCCATGGCCACGTGGCGGCGTTGCTCGAGCCCGATGCCACCCGGCGCATCGCGGTATTGCGGGTCGAGTCCGTCCCCGGTTTCGAGGCGGGTGCGGCGCTGCGCGAACCCATCACCTACGACATGGGCCCGGGGCGCATCACGCTCGGTTCATGGGACGATCTCGGCCTGCCGCATTACAGCGGGGGCATGGTGTATGAGAAATCCTTCTATGTACACGCCACCGGCGGCGTCCAGTGGACGCTCGACCTCGGGCGTGTGCGCGGGACCGCGGAGGTGGAAGTGAATGGAGAACCGTGCGGTACGCGCATCTGGCACCCCTACCGGTTTGATGTGACCGGCGTGCTCGAGACCGGCGAGAACACGCTCAGCATTACCGTCTACAACACCCTTGGCCCCCACTTTGACGTGGGTCACCCGAGCAAGCACGTTTTCAAAGGCCACAGCAAGTCCGGCATCTTCGGGCCCATCACCCTGCACCGCCGTGCTCCGGTGCGGATGCACCTCAATGCAGAACCCAGGGAACAGGAGGCGGCGGAGTAAGCGCGATACCCAACAAGCCCTGGGAAAACCCCAATTGGGCTGAACGCGCAAAAACGGCTATTCTGGCCGCGCCTATAGTCATTGGCGCAGCGGTCCGTGATTGCACGGTGTTCGTAGGCCTTGGGCCGCATGGCATATTGACGCCACTTTGTCTGCCCCGATAAGATGCCGCCCTAATGCGGGCGCTGCCGGGAAGCGCGCCGGATGCACGGGGCGCGTGCACCACACACGGAGGATGATCCGTTCATGGCAAGGGTTGAGTTGAAAAACGTACGCAAGGTTTTCCCGGGCAATGTCACTGCGGTGACCAATGCCAACCTCACCATCGAAGACAAGGAATTCGTGGTGCTGGTGGGCCCTTCAGGCTGCGGAAAGTCGACCACACTTCGCATGATCGCCGGCCTCGAAGAAATCACGAGCGGCGAAATCTACATTGGCGACCGCCTGGTCAACGATGTCCCCCCGAAGAACCGGGATATCGCGATGGTGTTTCAGAACTACGCCTTGTATCCACACATGACGGTGTTCAAGAACATGGCCTTTGGCCTCCTCTTGCGCAAGTATTCGAAAGATGTAATTCGCACGCGGGTGCATGAGGCGGCGGAGATCCTCGGGATTATGGAATTGCTCGAACGCAAACCGAAGGCGCTGTCGGGCGGGCAGCGCCAGCGTGTTGCGGTGGGGCGGGCTATCGTGCGCAACCCGAAGGTCTTCCTTTTCGACGAACCCCTCTCGAACCTCGATGCAAAGCTACGCGTACAGATGCGCGCGGAAATCTCGAAACTGCACACGCGCCTGCAATCCACCATGATCTACGTGACCCATGACCAGATCGAGGCGATGACCATGGGCGATCGCATTGTGGTCATGCTCGATGGGCTTATCCAGCAGGTGGCGAGTCCACTGGATCTGTATCACCGGCCCGTGAACCGGTTCGTGGCGGGTTTTATCGGCAGTCCGCCGATGAACATGATTGAGGGGCGCATTGAGGCGGAAAATGGGCGTGTGCGCTTTCTCGATAAGTCGGGCATTGTGAAGCTGCAGTTGCCCGGGGACAAGTCGGACAAGCTACGGGACTATGTTGGCAAAGCGGTTACATGTGGCATCCGGCCGGAGTACATGCTCGAAAACCCGGAACAAGAAGTGAAGGAAGGCCGGAGCATCGAGGCGATTGTCGAGGTTGTCGAGCCCATGGGCAGCGAGACCTACCTCTACCTTGACCTCGACGGCCAAGCGATTACGGCACGCATCAAGGCGGATTCCGAGCCGGCGGTGAACAAGGCGCACATTATCGACGTGGACGTGGACAACGTGCACTTTTTTGACCCGGAAACGGAAAAGACCCTGGTCTGAGCGGGTTTGGCCCGTCGGAAGGAGTGACTCCCCATGAGTGTAAACATAGCGGAAGCCCGCCGCGCCTTCGAGGCGCATTTCGATGGCCCGCCAGAGAAGGGGGTGCGGGCGCCGGGGCGTGTGAACATCATCGGCGAACACACAGACTACAACGGCGGTTTTGTGCTGCCCATGGCCCTCGAGCAGGAGACCGTTATCCTCGCGCGGCGGCGTTCGGACCGCACCCTGCGCGCCTACGCGTTCAACCTCGATGCCACGGCGGAAGCGCGCCTCGAAAACCGGGAACGCCAGCCCGACGCGCCCTGGCTCGATTATGTGATCGGCGTGGCCGAGGAACTGGCCAAGCTGGACCAGCCACTTACCGGCGCAGATATTCTTATCGCGGGCGATGTGCCCATCGGCTGTGGGTTGAGCAGCTCCGCTGCACTCGAAATGGCCGCTCTCGAACTCTTTGAGGAACTCGGCGGTTTCCGTCTGCACGACGCCGACGGCCCGAGGCTGGGCCAGCGCGTCGAGAATGATTTCCTGGGACTGAGCTCCGGCATCATGGACCAGTTTATCTCGCGCCTGGGCCGCGCCGGCCATGCGCTGTTTCTCGATTGCCGCACCTTGCACTATGATCTGGTGCCCGTGGCCTTCCCGGGCGCGCTCTTCGTCATCGCCAATACAGGCGTGTCCCGGGGGCTTACCGCCTCGAAATACAATGAACGCGTGGAGCAATGCCAACAGGCCGTGGCCGCGCTCAATGCCGCCGGAAAAGACGGCAGCCAGTTGCGCGATTTCAGCCTGGAAGCCCTCGAGTCTGTGAAAGGCAACATGGACAACACGGTCTATCGGCGTGCGCGGCATGTCATCACGGAAAACATCCGCACCCGCGACGCGTGCGGCGCGTTACAAGACGGCAATCCCAAGCGGGTGGGGGAACTCATGAACAGCTCGGACCACAGTCTGCGCGCGGACTACGAAGTGACCAGCGGCGAACTCGACGCGATGACCCGGATCGCGCGCAGCATCCGGGGGTGCTACGGCGCCCGGATGACCGGCGCCGGATTCGGCGGCTGCACGATCAATCTCGTCGAGAGCGGCCGTGCGGAACGGTTTGGCCAAGAGCTCATGCACCGTTACTACGAAGCCACCGGACGCGAAGGCGCGCTTATTATATCCGCCCCGGCGGACGGCGCCGGGGCACTGGCGCTCTAGTGGGGGGGAAGCCCCCCGATCGGCTGAGTTATGTTGCACGTTCCTCGCGCCGCGAAACCGTGGCTTTGCGCGTGCGCTTCGTGTTGCAGCTTGCGGGCCCGCGTTGGCCGCGCTGCCGGTCTCGGGGGCGCTTGCACGTCTGCGGGGGATGCTATAGACTTGCGGCATCTCGATTTGCGGTCGGGGACGGCATGTTTTTTTGCGGAGGAGACAACACGGCATGAAACAGGTTCTGGTAACCGGCGCGGCTGGGTTCATCGGGTCGCACCTCACCGAGGCGCTGCTCGCGCGGGGCGACGCGGTGACTGGCCTGGACAACTTCAACACGTATTACGACCCCGCGATCAAACGCCAGAACCTCGCAGGTATCCGCGATCACGGGCATTTCACCCTGGCCGAGGCGGATATCTGCGATGAGGACGCCTTGCGAACGGTGTTCGCGCGGGTGCGGCCGGACGTCGTGGTGCACCTCGCGGCGCGCGCAGGCGTTCGCCCGTCGATCCAAGACCCGAACCTTTACCACCGGGTGAACGTTATCGGTGGGCAACACATCCTCGATGCCTGCCGCGACTACCCCGTGTCGCACTTGGTGTTTGCCTCGAGTTCGTCGGTCTATGGCGGCAGCACCGAGACCCCGTTCCGCGAGACCAACCCGGTCATGCATCCCGTGAGTCCCTATGCCGCCACGAAACGCATGAACGAGTTGCAAGCCCATGTATATCATCACCTCTATGGAATCAACGTGACCATGCTGCGGTTTTTTACGGTGTACGGGCCGCGCCAACGGCCGGACATGGCGATTCACAAGTTCACGAAGGCCATCTTTGAAGGCCAGCCGGTGCCGATGTTCGGTGACGGCTCGATGCAGCGCGACTACACGTACATCGATGATATTCTGGATGGTGTGGTGCGGTGTGTGGACCTGCCCTTCGGCTATGAGATATTCAACCTTGGTGAACACCACACCACCGCCCTGCGCGACCTGATTGGCATTATCGAGAAGCACGCCGGGAAACCGGCGAATATCGAGCGGCATCCGGAGCAACCCGGGGATGTGCGCGTTACCTATGCGGATATCCGCCATGCGCAGGAACTGCTCGGCTATAATCCAACGATTGACATGGACGAAGGCGTGCGGCGTTTTGTCGCATGGTATTGCAAAGAGATGGAAAGCACACGATGGCCAGCGAAAACAAAGGTACGCGGCGGGCGCTGATCACCGGGGTCACCGGGCAGGACGGCTCATACCTCGCCGAGTTGCTGCTCGAGAAAGGCTACGAAGTCCACGGCATGGTGCGGCGCTCGAGCACCCTCGGGTTTAACCGCATCCGCCACATTCAGGACAGGCTGCACCTGCACCAGGCCGACCTTACCGATCAGGTGTCGTGTATCGAGACGATGAAAGACATACGGCCCCACGAGGTCTACAATCTCGCAGCCCAGTCCTTCGTGCCCACGTCCTGGAAGCAGCCGCTGCTCACCGGCGATGTAACGGCGCTGGGCGTGATGCGTGTGCTCGAGGCTATCCGCATGGTGGATCCCGCTATTCGCTTCTACCAGGCTTCATCGAGCGAAATGTTCGGCCATGTGCGCGAAACGCCGCAGCGCGAGACCACCCCCTTCTACCCGCGCAGTCCCTATGGTGTGGCCAAGGTCTACGGCCACTGGATCACCGTGAACTACCGCGAGAGCTATGACCTGTTTGCGGTTTCGGGCATTCTTTTCAACCACGAATCGCCGCGGCGCGGCCTCGAATTCGTGACCCGCAAGGTGACGGACGGCGTGGCGCGGATCAAGCTTGGGCTGCAAGACGAACTGCGCCTGGGTAATCTCGATGCCAAACGCGATTGGGGGTATGCGGGCGACTACGTGCACGCGATGTGGCTCATGCTCCAGCAGGATGTGCCGGACGACTTTGTCATATCCAGCGAACAGGACCATACGGTGCGTGAGATGTGCGAGGTCGCCTTTGCTCACCTTGGGCTGGACTATGAAAGATATGTGAAGGTGGACCCGCGGTTCTACCGTCCCGCGGAGGTGCACACGCTGCTCGGCGACTGCTCGAAAGCGAAGAAGCAACTGGGTTGGCAGCCGGCGGTTTCCTTCGCTCAGCTTATCGAAAAGATGGTCGATGCCGACCTCGCACGGGTGGAAGCACAGATGTGTGAGGAGCAGGAAGGCCGGCCCATCATATGAGCCGGCGCGCGCTCATCACGGGGGCGGAGGGCTTCGTGGGCGGCCACCTCACGGGCCACCTTCGCGCCACCGGTTGGGATGTCGTGCGCGCCTCGCTGGCGGGTGAGCCGGGGACATTGCGCTGCGACATTCGCGACGTGGCGCAGGTGTCCGGCCTATTTGCCCAGGCGGGGCCCGTGACCCACGTCTTTCATCTCGCCGGGGTAGCCCTCGAGCCGGAGGCCAACGCCTCACCCAACCGCGCCTTCCAGGTAAACCTCGAGGGCACGGTGAACCTGCTCACGCAGATGCAAGCGGTATGCCCCGGCGCGCGCTTCATCAACATTGGCAGCGCCGCTGCTTATGGCCTGCCGCAGCACCTGCCGATAACCGAGGAACATCCGTTGGAGCCCGCGGCCCCCTATGGCATTTCAAAGGCTGCGGCCGATCACTACTGTGCCTTCATGCACCATGCCTTCGCGCTCGACATCGTCCGGATGCGCCCGTTCAACCATTCGGGGCCGGGGCAACCCGCCGGCTTCGTGCTGCCCGGGTTCGCACACCAGATCGCGGCCATCGAGCGGGGCGACGCGCCCCCGGTTGTGCGTGTAGGGAATCTCGCTGCGCGGCGCGATTTTCTTCATGTGCGTGATGTGGTGCGTGCGTATGAATCCGCCGCCCGCGATGGCGCGTCAGGCGCGGCGTATAACGTATGTTCGGGCAATGCGGTGTGTATCCGCGATGCCCTCGACCGTCTTATCGCGCAGGCCGGCACGCCGGTTGACGTTGAAGAAGATCCGGCGCGCATGCGCCCTGTGGACACGCCTGAAGTCCGCGGTAGCCACGCACGACTCTCGGCCGATACCGGCTGGGAACCGGCCACCGCATTCGATACGCTGCTGGCGGATTTGCTGGATGATGCGCGCAGGGAAACCGGCCACGCCCCCGGCGCCCAGGGAGATGCATCATGAGCGACAGCTTGTTTGCCGGAAACCGCGCACACAAAGAGAAGACGCTCGACGAGTTGGCGGCGATCGTCGCACGTGAGCGCAGCCATGGCCGCACGGTGGTGTGGACAAATGGCCGCTTTGAGATTCTGCACGCGGGTCACATCGAGTTTTTTCTGAAGGCCGCCCGGCTCGGTGATATTTTCATGATCGGCGTCAACAGCGATCGCTCGGTGCGTGCGCTCAAAGGCCCGGGACACCCCCTGATGCCCGAGGAGCAGCGGGTAGCGGTGCTTTCCGTGGTGTCGTGCGTCGATTACGTGACCACGTTTGACGAAACGGACTGCGCGCATATCCTGCGCACGCTTCAGCCCGAGGTATACGCCAAGGGCCTGCGGCATCTGCGCGGAGGCATTCATGAAGAAGAGCGGCAGGTGGTTCAGGCGAACGGCGGTTGCATTGCGCTTATCGGCGGCGACCCGAACAAGTCGACTACGGCGATCATCGAACGCATCCGTGCGGCAGACGGCTGAGATGCACTGCGTGCGCGCGTTTGCGAACGAAGACCGGCGATAAGAGCCCGGTGCCCGGAACTGCGTGCCGGTGCTGCGCCCGGTGTTCCCTCTATTAGCCCAGATTTCCAGGTGTTTCTGCGGGATACACATGTATCGATTCGATGTCGCGGCACTAGAAAAAAAACGGGGTGACCGGACCTGGTGTCCGGCCACCCCGTATGCTACGGGATTACTGGATGGTTACCGTACCGGTGCTCCGGGGCAGAAGCCGTCTTCCGTCTCGTCAGCCGGGCAATAGGTATAGCCACCGCTGTTGAAGAACTGGATCACGCGGAGCAGCTCCGTCAGGTCAATCCGCCAGTCCGGTCCGTCGCCGTTGTAATCGCTGTCATGGGGACAACAATCGTGGGCATCGCCCTCGCCGGGCATGAAGCCATCTTCCGTGGCGTCCGGCGTGTCAGCACACTGGAAGCCACCGCTGTTGAAGAACTGGATCACCCGGAGTAGCTCCGTCAGATTGATCGCGTTGTCCTGATCCTGGTCGGCGGTGTGCCACTCATCTTCGCAGATGTCGCCTTCACCTTCGCCCTCGCCTTCGCCCCCGCCTTCGGGCTCACCCTCGCCTTCGCCTTCACCCTCGCCTTCGCCTTCGCCTTCACCTTCGCCTTCAGCACTGGGTGTAATCGACGGATCAAGGACCGCCTCGACATACGCGGCTGCCGCCACTTCGTCGGCGCCACCAAGCTCAGACTGACCAAAGGCCTCGAACTCCGCACGGTTCGTGAAGCCATCACCATCGGCATCGCCGTCCGGCCCGAGGGCCGCCTGCGGATTCGGATAGGTGTAATTGTCCGGGTCCGAGTCGAGGATGGTCAAGCCGCCCGCGCTTTCATTCACGAGGTTGCTCAGGAACACGAGCGTCTCGATTGTGTCCGCATCGCCCAGGGTCCAGTAGCCCGCGAGAACGGCCATGAGATCATAGAGCAATTGCTCGATCTGCTCTTCCTGGTCCGCTGTGAGCGGGTCTTCACCGGCATCGACCAACTCTTCGTTGATGAACTGGTAAATCAAGCCCAGAATCATCGGGTCGCCGACAAGTTCCGTGAGCTTGGTGAAGTTGGCATCCATCGCCATGGGTACGGAGGCCGCCTCGACGCCTGCCTCAACCTGTTCGGGCAGCGTGCCGCTGGCCAGGTCTGTGTAGAGATCAGCGTTGTTGTACAACTCACTGATGACGCCAAACTCGAAGCGGCCATCGGGGATGCCGTTGCCAGGAGGCAAGTCGGCCAGGGGATCTTCACCCTCGGCCTCGCCTTCGGGCTCTTCGGGCGGGGCGCCGCCGTTCATGTCGGCGATGTCACAGGAGAAGGCGCCAATCAGCGTGATAACGTCTTCACCCAGGAGGGCCACGAGCGGCTCGAGGTCGGGATTGTTCACCGCCCCGACAAGGTTATCCATGACAGCGCACATATCGAGCGGATCGGGTAACTGCGGCGGGCTGTCGCCTTCGCCTTCACCCTCGCCTTCGCCTTCACCCTCGCCTTCGCCTTCGCCTTCGCCGCTTACGAGCGTCACCGTTACGTCACCCGTAATGAAGGCATCCACCCCGTCGAAGGCCGCGGCGCCATCCACTGTGTATTCGCCTTCGGTCCCGGTCAATTGATACCCGAGGGTTTCATCGGTGTCGCTCGTGTCGGACCAGGTAATGGTCTGCCCGGGCTCATCCCATTGTGCATTCGGGCCGGTAAGGTTGCTGACGCTGAGGCCATCGGGCACCTGCTCTTCGACGACCCAGTCATCGGTGGCGACGCTCGGCATGACTTGGATGGTTACGGTATTGCCGAGGATGGTCCGGCTCGCTTCGCCGGCGCCGCCCATGTCGCAGTACTGGCCGCGGATATCGCCGTCAGGATTGGCGTCACTGTTGACCTGGATATACGCCTTCTCCGCATTACTGAACTCGAACAGCTCCATGGGCTCGAAGGTGTAATCGATCACATTGCCGCTCACCGTGCCAAAATCGACAATGGTGGAGCCGGTGTCGTTGTTGGCGCCTTCGTAAATGCCGGCGGATGTGGGATTCTCCACATTGTGAAGAATCTTGACGCGCAGTCCCGGATTCTCCACGTTGGTATAGAAGGTGGCGGTACCGATTTTATCGCTGCCGGACGCTTCGGGCTGCACCTTGTCACTGGTCAGCTCGACTTCACACGTAATGATTTCATCCGGGGCTTCGCCCTCCTCTTCGTCATCGAACATGACCAGGAGTTGCGCCGCCTGACTCTGCAGGGTCTCCGAGCCGGAAGCGGAGTTTCCGACAATATCGACCTGGAAGTACATATTGTCGTTCGGGCCCTCGTCCACGAGCTCGGTCAACGTGTAGGTACGATCCGTGGCCCCATCAATCGGTGACAGGTCGTCCGGGCTGGGGCCCGTGTTCCACTGGTAGGTGGGCGCGGGTGGCACGCCGCCGACGACGATCACCTCGAAGGTGTGGTCGTTGCCGGCAGGGACCACCGCGTTCTGCGGCTGCGAGAAAATGGCGAAGCTTGTGTTGTTCACCTCGACACGAACCGGCCGCGAGCGGCGCGTCCACAGGTCGTCGCACACGGTTACCGTGTAGAAGCCGGCGGCATCGGCAAAGGGATAGTCCTTGTAGTAGTTGTCTGTGTCCGAGAGGATACCCGAGGTGGGATTGAGCGACTCGGCATCGACCTTCTCCCACTTGTACTCGATCGAGCCGCCGTCCTGGCCGCCGCTGGTGCCCACGTTGAGGTCGATGGGCACGCCCACCTGGGCCACGTGGTTCTGCGGCTGTTGCGAAAGCTCGATGGGCGGGTTGGTAATGCTTTCGGCCTCGAGCCATGCTGTGCGGTCTTCGGCCATGAAGTAGCTGTCCTGGTTCGTGGTGCCGTCACCATTCAGGTCACCATCGGCGGCGAGTAAGCCCGCCATGCATGTGCCGGCACTGCAACTGAAGTTATTGATAAACCCCTGGATCGCGTTGCAGATGTCGTTGTTGTCGACGAAGACTTCCACGTTCGTCGAGATCGGGTCGGTGATCTTGATGGTTTCATCGATGTCGGAGATGTCGCCGCATGGCACCGTGTAGGTGCTCTTGCTGCCCATTGTCGTCGAGCTGCGTTTGAGATCGTCGAGCAATGCCGGCACCAGATTCTCGATGGCGGCCAGGGTAAGCTGGGAAACGAAGGCCTGAAAGTAGTACAGACCGTCGTCGTCGCCGATGGTCATATACGCCGCGCCAAGGTCGAGAATAAGCGGCTCGAGCTGTTCATCCGCCTCCTGCAACAGGGCGTCGCTGCCGCTGTTGGCACTCCACAGACTGGGGATGTCTTCTTCGATCGTCTCGCCGAAGATCGTGATCTTGAGGGTTCCGCCTGTGGTGACAGTCTCATTGACACTTTGCCCGAGTGCTTCCGCCCGCACGTTTTGGATCGTGATCTCGGTGGTCTGGATGAACGCCCGGTTCGCCGCATATGCATCGCGAATGGCCGTCACGTCGGCGGGATCCAAGCTGCCGACCACCGACTCATCGCCGTCGAGAATGGCCGCCAACATGGCAAACTGGTCATCCTCGTCAATGTCATTGCCCGAGTTGTCCACGTCGGTGAAGCCAGGTCCCACTTGGCCGGGAACCTTCTGCCAGATGGGGGGGCTGCCATCCGCCCACAGGTCAACGCCGGTGCTCGGATCTTCGAGAATTCGCGCCAATACCTGGGGCAGACTCGCGAAGCGGAAGTCGAAATCGTTTTGGGACTGAAAACATTGTGCCGCGGCGGTACCGGCGAGTGCCAGCGCGACTACTGTTATCAGCCATGTTGCCTGATGAAAAGCTTGATGTTTCACGGGTAGCCTACCTCATTTCTGGTCCGGTTTCGCCCATTGCGCAACCGCGTGCTGTACATACACCCCCTTCCCCGGGGGCGTCCGGGCGCACGGTTACCCGGACTGTCAATCCTTCTGTACCCAGTAGCCAGTTGGTGCCGGGCAGCCCCATGGAGGCGAACGGCCCTCATGAAGCTACTCTTTCCAGTAACATTGTACCATTCCGCTAACCGTTTTGCCCAGTCCCTCCTGGCTTGACACCCTCTTTTATCACACTTCTTCCTGGAATTCCAGATTTTATCGGCTCATTGCAAGCGCCTGGTCAGTCTCGGCTGCTGTAGCTGCGTAAACTGTTCATAGAAAAAGGCTTGTGCAATGCGCACCGCAAAGAGCCGCCCGCACCCAGGCGCAGGGGAGAGCAGTTGGTGTGCCGTGCGCCGCGCAGGAACGGGTGGGCGGTGTCTTGATGCATACAACGGTGCCGCATTACCCGCCTGTTATCTTCTCGCAGCCCAAGCGCTATTGTGCCCCTCCTGCAACGCCTGATGCCACCGCCGCCGGACTCAAAGGCATGGGCAATGGCTTGGATAGCGGCGGCGCGCGCTCGTCCCCGACCGCCATCCTGGGGCTTACGTATAGTTTCAGTTCGCGGGAACGCTCGCCCTCCCTGGGTCCTTTACGTTCTGGGTTGTAGGCGGCGCACACGTTTCGCAATCTGTTCCGTGATAGCGAATACCAGCGGGCAACGGGGATAGTCATGCCGCTGGTGCTTGCGGTGCTCGGTGGTGCCACCGCACTGCAAAGCGTCAAAGTGTGGTACAATTGAATTAGATGGGGCGGGCTTTGCCCGTGTGCCAACAAAAGAGCACCCCATTACTATGGATATGGCGCCGGGCGCCGGTTGCCGCCACAGAACGGAATAAGCGTAAGCGCATCAGGTACGTGCCCGTCACGGCCAGCGGCAGTGTGGGCATCGGGTAAAGGTGTGCAAGTGGTGGGGATGAACATGCCGGGATGCGTTCGGCGTAATGACAGGAGGTAGGCTTATGGGACTGAGCATTAACAGCAACATACCGGCACTGAATGCCGGCCGGCAAACCCGCAATGCCAACCAGATTGTGCAGACCGCTATCGAGCAGTTGGGCAGCGGCCGGCGTATCAATCGGGCGGCGGACGACGCGGCAGGTCTGGCGATAGCCGAGCGGTTCAATACCCTTGCCCGGCAGGGTCAGGTGGAAGTGAACAACTTGCAGAGCGGGTACAACGCCGCGCAGACAGCCGAGGGTGGCCTTGCTACGCAGCAGGATGCCACACAGCGTTTGCGCGACCTTGCGTTGCAGGCCTCGAACGGGACGCTCAATGACGAACAGCGTGAAGCCATCAACGTTGAAGCGCAGCAGCTTGTCCAGCAGATAGGCGAGACGGCCGAGAATACCGAATTTAACGAGACCCAGTTGCTCAACGGGAGCACGGCGGCTATGGAATTGGGTACGGAAGGCGAGAACCGACTCAACCTGCCGAATTCGACCCCGGCCGCGCTGGGAATCGACACCATCGACTTGAGCACACAGGCAGGGGCAACTGCAGCCATTGACCAGATAGATTCGGCCCAGCAGAACATCGACCAGAGCCGGGCGAGTCTCGGTGCGCAGCAGAACCGCTTCGAAAGTGCCATCAACCAGCGCGAGATTCAGCGCGAGAACTCCCTCGCCGCGGAATCGGCGATCCGCGATCTGGATTTTGCGGAAGGCGCGGTAGATCAAGCACGCGGTGAGGTGCTGCTCCAGGGCAGCATCGGTGCACTCATTCAAGGCAACGTAACCCCCCAATCGGCGTTGCGTCTGCTTGGCGGTTGATGGGCGGAAACGACGTCGACTAACCCGCTATAATACCGGCTCCCGGCTCCCGGCTGACGGGAGCCGGTTTTGTTTCTGCCGGCGCGGGACGAGCACCGGCCGGCGCCAGTTCCCTGCCCCCGGCCGGTGCGTGCGACGCACGGCCCCCTGGACCCAATGCGGTATGATTTTCAGAAAACAACGCCATAACCACGACAATACCGGCCTGTCGCGCAGCCAACTCTGGGAGCGGCGCTTATGCACGGAGCGCCGTTACCTTTTGCGCGAAGGCAGAGAGGACGACACCTATAGCACGCGCAAGATCATTATCCTGGGGCTTGTGCATGCGGCACTGCGGTTGACCGGTCTCTACAAACGCGGCCTGGCCAACGCGCATCAACTGGCACTGCACGAGCTAACTGTCGCGATACAAGGGCTGCCGGCCGGGCTCGAAGGTTTCCGTATACTGCACCTTTCCGATTTGCATTTCAGCCGGCGCCGGCCATCATTTGCGGAGGCCTATGCCCGCGCACTGGCGGGGGTCGCGGCGGATGTGTGCTGCATTACAGGCGATTTCCGCTTCGGTCACTATGGCCCGAGTGGGCATGTGCTAACCCAACTGCCGCGGGTGCTCGACGCTGTGCGCATCCGGTACGGCACATATGCCGTTCTCGGTAACCATGATCTTGGAGACCTGGTGGCGGGGTTGCGTCCGCTTGGCGTCCAGGTACTCATGAATGGTGGCCTTTCCCTGCCGGTGAACGACGCCACGCTTTGGGTCGGCGGTGTGGACGATCCCCAGATGTTCCAGTGTGAATCCGTGCCGCTCGCGTTGCACGGTAAGCCCGACGACGCCTTCGTACTTTTCCTCTGCCACACGCCCATAAGCGCGAAAGAAGCGGCGGTAGCCGGTGCGCACCTTTACCTGTGTGGCCACACCCACGCTGGCCAGATTCGTTTGCCATGGTGGGGCGCTGTTGAAACCAACTGCCCCGGCGCACCTCGTAGCCACATCCACGGCCTCTGGCAGCAAGACGGCATGACCGGCTATACCTCCGCCGGCCTTGGCACCACCGACCTCCCCGTCCGCTTCAACTGCCCCCCGGAAGCGGTGGTGATTACTTTGCGCCGTGGGGGAGGGTGAGCGTCCCGTCTTCGCCCCGCCGCCAAGTAAATGCGTCCTTCTCATCAGCCGTGCGCGGGATGCGGTTGGTGCGGTGGAAACGCCGCTTCCCGGCTGGGAGTCCCGGCACAACGCGCGGCGCAGGGCGAACATCCGCCCCCGAATGCGGCAGCGGGGTGGGCACAAGGTGTTTTGACACAAGGTGTTTCCCATTCCACGCCGTCTATGCTACGGTGTTCTGAGACAATCAGGAGGGAGGTATTTCATGAACACATCATTTGACCGGAGAACATTCTTACAGGCCATGGGCCTGGCGGCTGGGGCGGCGGCGTTTCCGGGCGTGGCGCGGGCGGCATCGGAGGCTAAGCGGCCGCCGAACATTATTGTGCTCTTCGCGGACGATATGGGCTACGGTGACCTGGGTTGCTACGGCCATCCGACCATCCGCACGCCGCACCTGGATCAGATGGCACGGGACGGCGTGCGCATGACCTCTTTCTATGTGGCTGCGCCTGTGTGTTCGCCGTCGCGGGCGGCGCTGCTTACGGGGCGCTACCCGGTACGTTGCGGCATGCCCGGCAACACGGGTCCCGGCCGGGACACCCACCTGCCGCGCTCCGAAGTGACCATGGCCGACATGCTGAAGGGGGCCGGCTACCGCACGATGTGCGTGGGCAAGTGGCATCTCGGGCACCAGAATCCCGATGTATTCCCCATGGGCCGCGGCTTTGATCAGTGGTACGGCCTGCCCTACAGCAACGACATGCGTAAGCCCTGGGTGCAGACGGACATCCCGCTCAAGCTCTACCGGAACAACGAGGCCATCGAACACCCCGTCGACCAGAACACGCTTACCGAGCGGTATACCAATGAAGCGGTGAAGTTCATCCAGGATTCCGGCGACGACCCGTTTTTCCTTTACCTCGCGTACAGCATGCCGCATTTGCCTGTGCGCACGGCGGAGCGCTTCCGCGGCGAGTCCGAGGCGGGGCTCTACGGGGATGTTATCGAGACTATCGATTGGAGCGCGGGGCGTATACGCGAGGTTTTGGAAGAGCAGGGCCTCGCGGAGGACACGCTGCTGGTCTTCACCAGCGACAACGGTCCCTGGCTCGACCTGCCGGACCGCATGTTGCAGGAAGGCAACGAGCGATGGCATGGCGGATCGCCTGGTCCGCTGCGCGGCGCGAAGGGCACGACCTACGAGGGCGGCATGCGCGTGCCGATGATGGCCGTGTGGCCGGGGCATATTCCCGCAGGCACCCGCAATGCCGAGGTTGCCTCGACCATGGATCTCCTGCCCACCTTTGCCAAGGTGACCGGCGCCGCGCTGCCGGATGATCGCACGCTGGATGGCGACAACATTCTGCCCGTGATGCAGGGGGAGGCGGAGTCGCCGCACGAATACTTCTACTACTTCCGGGGTGCACGCTTACAGGGCGTGCGGCAGGATGTTTGGAAGTTGCGCAAGGAGGATGCGAGCGCCGAGACCCAGCTTTTCCACCTTGGGCGTGATCCGCGGGAGTTATACAATGTAGCCGAGGACCATCCGGACATTGTGGAGCATCTGCTCCAGCGGATGAACGCTTTCCGAAGGGAAGTGCAGGAACAATAGGCGTCAGGTGATCACCGGTTGGCCGTCCCTATGCGAGGTGGTAAGCAGATCCAGAAACTTACAGAACAGCGAGAGATCCACTGGCTCCGTGACGCAATACACGCCGTCCTGGTCCTGGACGGCGGGTGTCTTGCCGTAGGCTTGGCCGCGGAGCAAGAACAATACGGGCACGGCCGGCCACTGCTGGCGTAACTGCTGCACCAGGGCGAAGGGATTTTCTTTCATGGTGAGCGCATTGAGCGATACAATCGCTATGTCGGCGTGTGCTTCGCTGTTCCATGGTGTGGCGTCGTCTGACGAAGCCAGCCAGTGAATTTCATAGCCGCGTTCGTTGAGCAACCCATGGATGTCCGGCATATGGGTTCCCCCACCCGTAATAAATATGGCGTGTTTCATTGTCATTGCTCTATCCTCTCGCTTCAAAAGCCGGTTTTCCCTCGGTTTCACGACGCATCGAGTTGGCCTGCGCGGCCAGGAAGCGGAAACAACCCCATAACAAGGGAAGCTATACGCATCCGTTTACGGCGTGCTGGCGGATTCCCCCGCGCTCATCAGCACGTTAAATTGAGCATGGCATACATCCGGGCGTGAGACCCTGGGTAATGTCCCCATTTTTGTTTCGGGATTGATCGCAAGCAGGTACAGGGTAAAACCGTTTCCGGTGGGAATTGGTCTTGTTTTCCGGCAGTTGTGAATGGAAGACGGGCCCTGTAGAGCAGGCCGGTACATAAACCGTGAGGTATTTGCCATGTCAACGCTTGATCGCGGCATGTTTCACAGGGGGCTTATACCTGCGGCTAACCAGGCAGACCGCGCAAAAAAATATGTGACCTATGTGTCGCGGGTGGCGGCAAACCCGGTTTTTGTCGGCTGTCACTGGTTTCAATACATGGACCAGCCCACAACCGGCCGCTCCTACGGCGGCGAGAACTTCAACATCGGGTTGGTGAATGTGTGCGACATTCCGTATCACGAATTGACCAGCGCCGCACGCGCCATCCACAGCCGCCTTTATCCGATGCGCTATGGGGCAGGCGAGTAGTGACGGTGCGTACCCGGAAGGTGGTGCCTGCACAGCCGCCGCGCGAGGATTGCGTGGTGCATGTGTGGCGTATTGGACTGGACTTGCCGGATGGGCCCCTCTTATCCGTTTGCCGGGACGTTTTGTCCGCGGCGGAGCGCGCGCGGGCGGATGGGCAGCGCAATGACAAAAGCCGGCGGCGTTACGTCGCCGCACACGCCGCGCTTCACGCCATATTAGGCCGTTTTATCGGCGTTGCCCCGGGCGGCGTGCGCTTCGAGTACGGCGCCTTTGGCAAACCGCACCTCTTTCCCACGAGCCGCTGGAGCTTCAGCCTCGCCCACTCGGGCAATGTGGCGCTCGTGACGGCGGCGCGCGGGCGGCTCGTCGGCGTGGATGTCGAGCAGGTGCGGCCGGCAGTGCGCGCGGTTGAACTCGCGAAACGTTTCTTCGCCGATGATGAGGCCGTAGCCGTTGCGGCTTGTAGCGCCGGGGAACGGGCGGCGGCGTTTGCGCGCCTGTGGACGCTGAAGGAAGCGGTTGGCAAGGCACTGGGCTGCGGTTTGCGGCCGTCGGTCGTGGGGCGCTTCGTTGCGCCGGAGGTGTTGTACGAAGATGTGGTGTGCCGGCGTTTTACGAGATGGCCGTTGACGGGCGCGTGGACGGTGCATATGCTTGCGCCCGCCGGGGGATACGTAGGGGCGGTGGCAGGGGCGGGGGAAGGCTGGGAATTGCGACATTACGCCTGGGAATGGGACGGGGCCGCCTTCGCCCGATTGGCGGCATCCGGTGTAGACCAGGCATGATTTCCCGGCATATCAACGGATGATCGTGCGTGCGGGTACTTCTTCTTCAGTAGTATCGTCCGGGTCGACCGGCGCGACGCCGGCCGCTTCCAACTGTTTGCGCCGTTCCTCGAGGGAAGTCCCCGCCGCGCCACGTTCTTGTGCTTCCGCAAGGAACCAGGCGGCGGCCTCCGGTTGACCCTCTGCCAAAGCGAGGTCTGCCAGGCCGAGCCACGGTTCCGGCGCTTGCGCATCGGCGCGGGCGGCCTCCCGGAGAATCTGTTCGGCGCGGGCCGTCTGCCCGAGGGCGCCTGCCACTTCGGCCAGTGCCCGCTGGAGTGCGAAGTTTTCCGTGCCGTGTTTTTGCGCCAGGTACTGCTCCGCGGCTGTCCAATTCCCGCGCCCCGCACAGCGCGTAGCCAAATCATTCACATTGTCGCGTGTGGCAGCGGGGCTGTCGCCATGGGCGGCGAGGAAGCTATCGGTTTGCCCGAGTTCCGCGCGGACCACCCCCAGTAGCGTCCACGCCGCGGCATTGTCCGCCGCCCGCCCGATGATCGCTTCGAGGAAGTACGCCGCCTGAAGGAACCTGCCGCGCAACAGCAAAGACTCGGCGCGGTGTTGCAGGGCATCCACCGCTTTCGCGGGGTCGGCGAGCAATGACTCCGATTCCTGTTCCCGGGCCTTTGCCTGCTGCAACGGGTCTTCGAACTGGCGGCTCAATGCTTCGGCCGGTGCTTTCCACGGTTGCCCACGAATACCGGCCAGGGCGGCGTGCGCATCCTGAACGTTGTCAAGGCCGGCCAATAGGAGCGCATACGCCAGGCGGTCCCGGTCTGTGAGCGCATCGAGCGTGTCGGCGCGGGCGAATCGGTCGATGGCCGCGCGAGCGGCTTTCACCGTGGGGGCGTCTTTCAAAGCATGGCGGTACAGGCGCACGAGCACGCGCGCGGCATTACCGTCGGGTGGTGCGCCCATCAAGGCGGAGGCAAGGTTATTCGCCAGTTCGCCGGGCCAGCCCAGTGCATCCACGAGACCATCCATGCGTTCGAGGATACGGGTGCGCAGGCGGAGGTCATAGACGCGCGCAGCATAGGCCGCCGCCTCGCCGTCGAAAGGAAGCGCGCGCCGGGCTGCATCAAGGTGGTTTATGGCCTGCGGCACCTGGCCTATTTGCAGCAAGGCATGGCCAAGGTGTTTGCGGATTTCCGCATCGTTCGCGGCACGGGCGTGGGCCTCTTCCCAGTAGCCGGCGGCGCTGGCGAGGTGTTCCCGGGCGGTTTCGGCATCGGGTGCACGTTGGGCCCGGTTTTCGGCATGTTCGGCCAAATATCGCCACGGCCGCTGGTCTTCCGGGTGGGCTTGCGCCGCCGCCGGCCACAGGCGTGTGGGCTCGGTCCACTGGACATTGCGTTGGTAAGTACCCAGGGCGGCAATCAAGACAAGCGCTGCGGCGCCTATCCCCAACGCCGTGCGCACGGCGGGCGTGCGGAACAGGCTGATGCACCAGGGGACCAACAGCACGGCGCCCGGGAGGACCAGGTAGAACCAATGTGCGGCGAGGGCGTTATCGAGGGGTAGGAGACACCCCACGGCACACCCCATGACCAGCAGCCAGAGCGGGGCCAGCCCGGCTACGCTGCGCACCCCCAGCAGTATGAGCGCCGCCAACAGAAGCAGCAGCACAATGCCGGCGCCCAGTACGCCGACAGCAATGCTGGCGGCATCGGCCGGAATGGGCGCGGCGGGGCCGCCCGTGACGAGTGCGCGCAGTGCGCTCGATACAAATGCCGCTAATGTATTGCCCGCTTCGAGGAAACTTTCCGGATAGGCCGTGCCCTCGGCATGTGGTGCGGCGGCACGCAGCATGAGCATGAGCAGCAGGGCGAGCAGTGCGCCGCCATGGATCGCAGCACGACGCGCCAAGACCGGGACACCGAAGCGAATCACATCGACCCAGAGCACGAGCACCGGCAGTGCCATGGTCGCCAAATGACTGCCGGCAGCCAAGAGGTAACATCCGAGTGCAGCCATGAGTGTGCCAGGCCGCCATTGGTCCGCGGAAGGCGTCGCCAAAACGTACAGGTTCAATGCGGCCAGCGCGAAGAAGACCGCCTGTAACGCCGCACGGCCGGGCAGGTAGAGCACGGTATGGGTGGCGAGGGGGTGGGCTACGAGCAGCAACCCGGCGGCGACAGCCACGATCTCCGGGACACCGCGCGGCAGGAGCCGGCGTACGAGCAGGTAGAGCAACAGGCCATTGGCGATGTGCAGCAGCAGTGCGGCGAGGTGGAAGCCGAAGGGACTGTCGGGTGTGAGACGCCAGTTCAACGCCAGCCCGAGAAGTGCGAGGGGGGCCTCGGGTTGCGCATCGAGGGCGTTTACCGCAGTGGTTACCTGGTGCATCGCGGGATTGCTGTGGACAAGGGTGCTGTCTTCGCCTTGAAACGGCGCGCCGAGGGCGCCGGCGTAGAGCAGTACGCCCAGCAGCACGATGAGAAAGGCGCTCACCCACACCTGCGCCGTGTCGATACCCTTGTCAAAATCGACCGCGCCCTCGGAAAGAATCTTGTCGAGGCCGGCGTGGCCGGTGGATTCTTCGCCGGGAGTGGGTTGTTCTTGTTCTGGTTGTTGGTTTTCGATCACCAGACATTCTCCGTTGCGATGATTGTATTCGCGGCGGGTGATTATAAGAGGCCCGCAGGCGGGCATCAATCCGGTGCTGCTTCGCCGTCTTGTAGCCCGGTTTTGGCCGTGGTGCTATCCAGCGTGGATTTCGGCGCCGGCGCATGAGACCGGGAAGGTTTGAACCGTGCAATGACAAGGCCGAACGCTCCGATTACCACCATCGCCATGCCGGCCATCTGCGCGGGCGTGCCCAGGGTTCGCCGGGCATGGAGCCGTCCGATCGCCGCCGCGTTCGGGAAATCCACGTCCTGTTCGAAAACCCAGGCGCCCACGCGGGCCGTGTCGCCGGGGGCGAGCAGGAAGTCCGTTTCTGCGCCGTCTTCATAGCGGGCGCGCAGGTGGTAGCGCACACGCGGTGGCGCCGCGGCGCGGTAATAGCGCAGGCGCAAGCCGTCATGGTGGTTGTATGTCCGTTCACGCAATTGCAGGGTGTCGCCGTTGCTCTGTAGGACGACTTCGTGCAGGGGTTCGCCCTCGATATTCTTTGGGAGAACCGGCAGGGCCTGGGCCATGACTTGGTCGAGCCGGATCGGAACCGCCAATGCCGCCGGCGCCCACGACGCACTAGCCGCCATCTCCCGCACGGTGATGCGCTCACCGTGGGTATAAGCCGTCACGCGCGCGGCGGCATCGCGCCAGGCATCGAGCAGGTAGGCATTGGGGACCAGGCCCGGGTGTTCATACCGCAGCGGGCCCTCGTCCGCCGTGTTGGCCGCCGCCGTTTCTTTACGCACGTCGCCATCCTTCTCGAATGCAGCAATGATGCGCGGCGGCGTTTCTTCCACGCGCGCGAGCGTGACCTCGGTACCGTCATCGAGCACGAAGCCGGCGCCGGGCGTAACCGTGTTCAACCAGTGCACGCGCCCGCCGTCGGCCACACCCCAGCGTCCGGAAGTCATGGCGGGCGGCGGGGTGTCCTGCACGGCGCGGGCCGCGTCTTCATCGGAAAACCAGCGGAACAGCAGCGCGACATCTGGCTGAGGAAAGACCCAGGTATCCGGGTTCAGCAACACCTCGCGCTTCCAGCCGACGTCTTTTCCCGGCAATGAAACCGCGGCCATCGGGGTGCCACGGGGATTGCGAACAAGTCCTGACCACGGGCGAATAGCGGCCACGGTGTAGGCAGTTGGGCCAATGGACACCTGCGCGCCCATAGTCAGGACGTGGGTGCGTGGCTCCTCGCCGCGCCGGTGGATATCCAGCAGGTCACGGGGTGGGAATTGCGCGAGCACCTCGACTTCGTCCAGGGATAAGCGAAACGGCAAATGCTGCACATCATAGGCGGTGTCGGGGTCGAAGGCGCGCCGGGCGGCACGCGGATTGTGAAAGGGGATAACGTCGATCGGCATGTTACGGTGGCTGCCCAAGAACGGCTTGCCCTGTTCGGAGAGGTTCACCACCACCTGCTCTATGCCGCCGTGGGCAATGGCGATGTGTCCCTCGAATGCCGCAATACGCTCATACACCAGGCCGCCGACACCAAAAACAGCCCCAAGGTATATGAGGTAGACAAAGAGTCTCATGGGAGATCGCGAGCCCATGCGCCAAGTATGCCACAGCGCGCAGCACACGCCGCAAGTAGGAAATGTTTGGCAGAGGAAGCGTCCCCGCGAGCCGAAAACCCCACGTAATCCCCCAACACGGCGGTGAGGGAG
>CAZMVU010000032.1:0-2478 GCA_964569295.1 uncultured Nitrospirales bacterium | reverse complement strand
CAGGGAGGGCGAGCGTCCCCGCGAGCCGAAAACCCCACGTAATCCCCCAACACGGCGGTGAGGGAGGGCGAGCGTCCCAGGGAGGGCGAGCGTCCCCGCGAGCCGAAAACCCCACGTAATCCCCCAACACGGAGGCCGGGGGCAACCGCCCTCCCAGGCGCCGCACTTTTCAGAGTCGACAAGGCGTGATGCTGCAACAGGTTGCCGATGGTGCTCGAGATTCCACCGTTTCTTATTGCCCGTTACGATCTTTAAGGCACGAAGAATCCGATTTTAGCCACGCTTACCGCTTTTGCCACAGCTTGCCGGTGAACCGGCGGCGCATGCCACGGTCGTAGAAGGTGGGCATAAGACGCGACACCCACCAGGCAATCTTACCCGTGCGCGAGATGACGAGCAACCGGCGGCGACGCCGAAGGCCGGTATGGATGGCGCTGGCGACCTGGTCCGGCGTGAGGACGCGGCCCGTCATACTGCGGTCGAGTTGAAGGGTGCCGCCCTTGCCATCGAGGCCGCGGCGCGCGAAGCCGGTGCGCGTGAAGCTCGGGCACACGAGCATCACGTGTACCCCCTCCGTTGCGAGTTCCGCCCGGAGGGTGTCGAAGAAGCCATGGAGCGCGTGCTTGCTGGCGCAGTAGCCCGTGCGTGCGAGGAGCGGCGCGAACCCGGCGATGCTGCTGAGCACGACAATCGCGCCGCGCGCCGCGATGAGGTTGTCGATGGCCGCCTTGGTGCAGTGGACCGCACCAAAGAAGTTGACGTCCATCACCCGGCGGTAGACCGCGACCTCGGTGTCGACAAAGTTGCTCACCTGCGTAAGGCCGGCGTTGTTCACGAGCACATCGAGCCGGCCGTGCTCGGCAACGACTTCGGTCATGGCCTGTTGGCAGGCGGCGAAGTCCGTCACGTCGCAAGTGTGCGTCGAGACGGTATGACCGTCGGCTTGCAACTTCTCTGCCGCTTCTTCGAGCCGTTCTGTGTCGCGGTCGAGCAGGGCGATCCGTGCGCCGTCCTGGGCGAACCGTTGGGCCAGGGCGGTGCCGATACCGCCCGCGCCGCCGGTAATCGCGATGACCTTGCCCCTATACATCGCCTGCCGCTCCGTGACCAGAACTCACAGGAAGCAGTGGAGCAAACAAAGGGACTGTCCGCGCGAGTCCGCGAGCAGGGACTGTCCCTTTCTTTCCGGCTTGTGAGAAACGCGCAGCAATACTGTAAATACCCACGTAGTATTGATACTGCCTGTGCTCCTGCCTATACATCGGCCGGAAGCTCCTGGGTCGTGGCATGTCCCCGGACTTCCCGCTGTGGCAGGCGCGACCACACCGACGCGAGCGCAAGCCCCGCGATGACATGCCAGATGCCCCATGCACCGGCGACGAGCGCCATGCCGCCGAGGCCGCCGAAAAACGTGAAGATGAGCGTGAGGCCGAGCGCCGAATTCTGAATGCCTACTTCAATGCTGACGGCGCGTGTGTCGGGCGTAGAAAGCCGCCATAGCCGGCCCATGCTATAGCCGGTAGCGAGTGCCAGGGCGTTGTGCAGTACGACAGCGAGCGCAACGAACCCGATATAATTGAGGAAAATATCGTAGTTCCGGCTGAAGATGACCCCGACAAGTATAATGAAGAATGCGACAGAGCCATACTTGAAAGGGGTGTGCAGATAGCGGGCGAGGTGCGGCCAGTGCCGGGCGAAGTACATGCCGGCGGCCAGGGGTATGCCGAGAATCAGCAGGACGGTGAGCGCGAGTTGAAACGGATCGAGCTGGATCGTGGTGAGAATCGCGGCGGTGTCCGGGTGCAGCCCGCCCCAGAAGGATACATTGAGCGGGGTCATGACGATGGCGGCGAGGGTGGACACGGCGGTCATGCTGAGGGATAACGCAGCATTGCCCTTGGCAAGGTGCGTGATGAAATTTGACAGGTTGCCTCCCGGGCACGAGGCGACGAGGATCATTCCCAGTGCTATGCTCGGCCGGGGATCGAGGAGGCGCGTTAACAGGAACGTGAAGCCGGGGAGCAAGATAAACTGTGACAGCAGGCCAATGGCCGGCCCTTTGGGCGAGCGCGCGATGCGGCGGAAATCTTCGACACGGATGTCGAGCGCCACGCCGAACATGATGAGGCCGATGATGGCGTTCAACAGCCACATGCTGTCGCTCTGGAAGTTCAGTTGTACCTGGTCTACATTCACAGGGGCACTCTAAGTTTAGAAACTCCTTGTTCCGAAATGTCCATTTCGGAACGCACTTGTATTTAGCAGCTTTGCTTCGTCTTGTTTGGCTACTCGTTAAGACCGGCTCGCGGGTACGCTCGCCCTCCCTGCTCGCGGTACGCTCGCCCTCCCTGCTCGCGGGGACGCTCGCCCTCCCTGCTCGCGGGACGCTCGCCCTCCCTGCTCGCGGGACGCTCGCCCTCCCGGCTCGCGGGACGCTCGCCCTCCCTGCTCGCGGGACGCTCGCCCTCCCGGCTCGCG
>CAZMVU010000031.1:0-32982 GCA_964569295.1 uncultured Nitrospirales bacterium | reverse complement strand
CGGCAATGCATCCCCTGAAACCGTTCGCCGCGTCGAAGAAGGCGGCGTTGGCGTCCGTGATCTCGCCGTGCATACGCAGCAACTCCGGTGATACGGGCGTCTTGTTTTCACGGACTCGGCGGCAGGCCTCGAAGTAATCCACCGCGGTCTTGGTCCAAACCGCCCAATGCCCGAGCAAGCCGCCCACCATCTGCCGCTGCATCGGCCAGTCTGCTACCTGGAATCGGTAGGGCGTGAGCAGATCCGGCACGATGCTATCGTCGTTTCCCGTGTATAAGGCGACATCGTCGCGCCCGCTCTCTGCAATAGCCCGCATGACATCGAGGGTCTGGTAGCGGTTGAAAGGCGCAATTTTTACGGCCACGAGATTCTCGAGCTGCGCGAACCGCCGCCAGAAATTGTAGGAAAGATGCCGGCCGCCCACCGCTGTTTGCAAATAGAAACCAATCACGGGGATGACCTCGGCCACGGCGGCGCAATGCGCGATGAGCGCATCTTCCCCGGCATCGGGCAGGGCGGCGAGACTCAACAGGCCCGCGTGGTAGCCGAGCGCGTCAAGCAGTCTGGCTTCAGAAACGGCCTGCTCCGTGTTGCCGCAGATGCCGCCGATGCGCACCAGGGGCGTATCGCGGGTGAGTTCCGCGCGGTCCATTTCATTTGCGGCGAGCGCGAGTACGGGCCGGTACAGACCAATCGCCGGATCGCGGATGGCGAACTGCGTGGTGTGTACACCCACCGCGATGCCCCCCGCGCCCGCAGCGATATAGTAGCGGGTGAGGGCGGCCTGGCGGCGCTTGTCGAGTTTCCGGTTGGCGTCGAGCGCGAGCGGGTGCGCCGGTATAACGACCCCTCGCTGCAAGACCTTGCGTACTTCCGGGTCCAACGTCGGCATGTGGGCTCCTTAACCTGGGTGTCGCGTTGTGTGGCCAAAGATGCACAACCTCGGCCGAGGACAAGTTACTATTGGCGGCGCTGTGCCCGCCTCGTTTTCCGGGCGTCAGAACTTTCCACTGCGCACCTCGAAGTGCGTCGGCTTGTCCCATATTACCCTGTCATTCATGATCCAATCGGCGGTCCATTCGATGAGTTGTTTTGCGCTCACATGGGGCGTGCCCCAACGTTGGTGTGCGGCCGAGGCATCGTTGAGCAACGCTTCGGGAGCTTCCTTGCCGGTGAATGCGGGTTTTTTGCTCATCTTCTTGCCGAAAGCCTTGGCGATATCCCGCACCTTCAGCTTCTCCGGACCGGTGACATTGATGACGAACGGCGGCGCCGCGGCTTCCCCAAGCGCTTGCAGGGCCACGGCGTTGGCGTCTGCCTGCCAGATGACGTTGACGTGGCCCATGGTTACGTCGACAGGTTCCTCGCGCCACACCTTCCGCCCGATATCGACCAGCACGCCATAGCGCATTTCGCAGGCGTAGTTGAGGCGGATGATCGAAAGCGGTGTGCCATATTGCGTGCACGTGTAGGAGAGCAGGCGTTCCCGGCCGAGGGAGCTCATGGCGTACTCGCCTTGCGGATTCAGGTCGTCCGTTTCCTTCGATCCCGCCGACTTCACGCTCACCGGCCCATAGATGTTCCCCGTCGAGAACGCGGCGATGTGGCTGTTGCGGTAGCGGCGCGCCACGGCAGCGGGTAGCAGGCAGTTCATGGCCCAGGTGCGCGCGGGATCATCCGACGCGCCGAATTTCATGCCCGTCATATAGATTACGTGTTGGGCGTAGGGGAGGGCCTCGAGGGCGCCGTCGGCCAACAGATCGCAACGGATTACCTCGATACCGGCTGCGCGTAGCGTCGTCACGAGTTGTTTGTTGGAAAAGCGCGACACGGCGATGATGCGGCGTTGAACGGCAGTCCCACGCAGCGCACGCGCGGCCATCAGGGCGAGCGAGGGGCCCATCTTCCCGCCTGCCCCGAGGATGAGCACATCGCCGGGCACACGCAGAAAAACATTGGTCACGCCCTCGTTGGGATGGCTCAGCAGATCGTCGAGTTGACGTTCATCGGCGATGGTGTTCGGCAGTGCAGGGTTCATGATTTGCGGGTTTCCATGTGAATGACACGCATACGGGGTGCGGCTTCTCCCAATTCCTGAAAACTTCCTGGGCCCATACTAGCGGATATCACGTCCCAACCCAAGCCAGCGCCGCCGCTTCATGCGCCTCCGGAAAAGGAGGGAAACGAGGCCATTGCCGCAGAAGCTGCGCAGAAACAGAAAAACATGCGGATCCCGGGAGAGTTATCAATAAAGGGGAGCATGCGTCTGCTGCCTGGATCTCGTGGAAAAGGTCGTCAATTGCGATTGGCTGCTCAAGCAATTATGAGCCGCGCACGGCGCATTGCACTTCTTGCCTCTGTTGGAGAAGTGAGCGCCGGCCGGCCCGCAGGCGCTGTATGGTGCGCTTTCGGTGTTTCGGAAAAGCCCGGTATCGGCCGTTCCGCGCATTCCTTCTATGCTTGCCCATGTTAAGATACGCACGTGGGTCGAGCTCAAGGCTGGCTTTTGAAGACCTCCGCCAAGGCCTTGTAAGCGGGTTTCGGGTTGCGGTCGAAGTCGATGACACTGTTGTTCGCCGGGCAGGGAAAGCAGTCGTGTCCCATCCATATGATGAAGCCGCCGCACCGGGGAAACCGCTGTTTGCAGGCGCGTGCCGCAGTGGCGTATGCCTTGGCTTGGTCCGCCTGGGTACGGCGGATGTATTCTTCGAGGGCGGTCTTTGCCTCGCTGTTCGCCAATTCCTTTGATAGGCGCTCCCACTGTATCCACCAGGCGCCGCCATGCAGCCAGTATTCCTGGGTTGGTGGCCAGAGGTCCATGCCGCCGCGATAGCGCTCGATGAGCGTGAGGGGCGCCGCCGCGGGAAACCCCACCTCCGAACGGAACAAAGCGTCGTCGTGTTGCCAGTAGGCGTTCCAATCATCGAAGCTCTTCAGGTTTCCTTGTAGCCCCCAGGGGCCATGGACATCGTGGTGCAGCCCCATGCCGTATTCGCCGGAGCTGGCGGCAAAGCGCGGGCCGCTGGGGGAAGTAGGGAGAAAGCGCCGTCCCGGGTCGAAGTCGATCACGGTGTTGCCGAGCGCGCGAATGCAGGGGTGGCTGAGGTCAACAGGGACGGTGTGCGCATCGGTGAGTTCATTGCCGCCGCACCAGCACAGAAGGGAGACGTGGTGGGCCCGCCGGCGGATGTAGGACTGGGCTATCTCGCGCAAATCTTCAATGACGGCGGGGGCTTCGGGGGGCGTGTTTTCAATGCCCGACGAGGACAGGGGAAACTCCTGCCACACGAGAATGCCGGCCTCGTCACACAGATCATAGAAGATCTCCTTTTCGAGAATGCCTCCGCCCCACACACGCAGCACATTGCAGCCCATGTCGCGGTACAACGCGATAAGTGCCTGGTAGTCTTCCGGCGCGGTGTCCGCATAGGAAGCACGGGGAGGCGTCCAATTTGCCCCTTGCAGGAAGATGCGCTGTCCGTTCACTTCGCAGAGCCAGGGCGCCGCATCTTCCGGCGCCCCTTCGCACGGCAGCCAGCGCACATACTTGAATCCCACGCGGCGTTCGGTTTCCCAAAGCGTGGCGTGTGCGTCGTTGGTGACCGCAATATGCACCGTGTATGTCTTTGCCACGCCCATGCCGTTTGGCCACCATGGTTCAACGGCCAGACCGCTGAGCGTGAGTGCGGAGGCTCCGGGCGCGAAGAGCGTGTCCGACGCTTTGTCCAGTAACGTGTCCCCGTCATACAGGGCAATGGTGAGTGTGGCCTTGGCAGGGTCTTCAACGGAGACCTGCACGGTCACTTCCCCGGTGCACAGGTCTTCCTCGAGCAGCGCCGCGACATGGTCGAGGTGCAGGCCTGCCAGCGGCCCGGTGCTAAACCAGATGGCGTCCCAGAAACCAATTGGGACAATGCGCGGGCACCAGTCCCAACTGTAGTTATAGCGTGGTTTGAAGTAGACCGATTCTGAGGTCCAGCCGAATTGTCCCTGTTCTTCCGGTGGCATGTCGAACACGAAACTGAGCACGTGTTCTTGGCCATCGGCCAGGAATGCTGTGAGGTCGAAGCGGTGGGCGATGAGCGTTGCTTCGAAGGCGGCGACTTCTTGGCCGTCAACGAGAATCCAGCCGCTGTAATCAAGGCCGTCCGCGGCGAGTATCAACCGTTCGCCGTCAGGTAGCCAATCGGCGGGGAGGGTGGCCTCGAAAATCCAGTGCCGGTGCTCGACCCACTCGCAGGCGCGTGAGTTCACGCCGATATTCCAGTCCGGGAGGATACCGGCGGCGCGCAGGTTCGCCTGCACGGATCCTGGCACGGCGGCGGGCAGGGGGCCGATGTCCGCCTTGATGACGCCGCCGGTTTCCATGCTGCGGCCAAGCTTCCAGGCCCAGGGCCGCCAGCCTTCGAGTGTCCATGAGAGGTTTGCGCAGTTGTGAATGGGCATGCCGGAATCTCCCTCGTTGTGGAGGTCAACCATATACGAAGCGCCGGGCGCCGCGCACTATCGCGGCACGCGCCTTGGCCTGGAAGAAGACGCTGCGCGGCGCATTGTCCGGTGACTATTTGCTATCATCCCCGTCATGAAGCATCTGCACCAGATCCGTGAAATCTCGACGCTCTCCTTCAATGAGCGCGTGTTGCAGGAGGGGGAAGATCGGCGCAATCCGCTGTTGGAACGGCTGAAGTTTCTGGGCATTTTTTCCTCGAACATGGACGAATTCTTCAAGGTGCGTGTCGCGAGTATGCACCGGCGGCTCGAACTTGGCAAGCGCGGCATGTCCAGCGTACTCGAGGTCGTCGCCATGAAGTCGCAGGAGCTCGAGGAGCGTTTCCAGACGGTCTATGCCGAAATCATCAAGGAACTCGAGGGCCAGGGTATCCGTCTGCTCACCGAGCGCGATGTGGACGAGCAGGCGCCGGACATGGCGTCCTGGCTGGGCGATTACTTCCGCGAAAATGTTTTGCCCCGCCTTGTGCCCATCATCCTGCGCGCGGAAAAGGCGTTTCCCCAACTCATCGACGGTTCGCTGTATTTCGGCATCAAGATGTGGCGCAGCGCCCCGTGCTACGGCATCCTCGAAGTGCCCGCGGAGTTGCCCCGATTCGTCGAGTTGCCCAATGGCAATATGATGTACCTCGACGATGTTATCCGCTACAACCTGAACGATGTGTTTTATATCTTCGACTACGAGCGTATCGAGGCCTTCGAGTTCAAGATTTCGCGGGATGCCGAGCTCGATATCGACAATGACTTTTCCGAGGGCTACGTGCGTAAGATGGAGCGTGTGCTCCGGCAGCGCAAGGGCGGGCGCCCGGTGCGGCTCGTTTTCGATGCGGCGATGCCCGAGGGGCTGCGCCAAGTACTGATGAAACGGCTGAAGGTGAGCAAGTACGACACGCTCATTGCCGGTGGCCGGTATCACAACATGAAGGATCTCATGCGTTTTCCCAGCCGCCGGGCCGACCTGAAATTCGAGAAGCAGGAGGCGGCGCCCCATCCCGTGCTCGACAACACGGAGCGCAAGCCCATTTTCAGGCTGGTCAAGCAGCAGGATTTGCTGGTCACCTACCCGTACCAGTCCTTCGATCACATCATCCGCATGTTACGCGAGGCGGCCATTGATCCGGGGGTGCAACGCATCTGTATGACCTTGTATCGCGCTGCCAAAACCTCGCAGGTGGTGAATGCCTTGGTGAACGCGGCGCGCAATGGCAAGGAAGTGTTTGTCAGTATCGAGTTACAGGCCCGTTTTGACGAGGAGAACAACATTCAGATTTCCGAGCGCCTGAGCGAAGTGGGCGCGCAGGTGGTGTATGGCGTGCCGCCGATGAAAGTCCATGCCAAGCTCTTGCTCATTCAGACGAAAGAGGATACCTATGCCGCGCTGGCCACCGGCAATTTCAACGAGAATACGGGGCGGCTGTACGTGGACAGCGCCCTGTTGACCGATGCACCGGAAATATGCAGGGAAGTGGCGCAGGTCTTTGAATTCCTCGAGAAGGCGGCGCGTGTGCGTGCTGTGAGCCCGCCCCGGTTTACGCATCTGCTCGTATCGCCATTCAACTCGCGCAAAGCTATCTACCATCTGCTCGATCGCGAAAAGGCCAAGGGCCGCAATGGCTATGTTTTCCTCAAGGTCAACCACCTCACCGACACGAAGATGATCAAGCGTATACGCGCCGCCGCCGACGCAGGGGTGCGCATGGATCTGGTTGTGCGTACAACCTACGCGATGACGCCGCACCCGAATATCCGGGCGATCTCGATTTTGGATCGCTACCTCGAACACCAGCGAATCTACATCTTCGGGCGCGGCAAGGACCGTAAGGTTTATCTCAGTTCGGCGGATCTCATGGAGCGCAATATGGACTGGCGTGTCGAGACGGCCTTTCCCATATACGATGCGGCGCTACAGTGGGAAATAACCCAGACCATGAACCTTCAGATCGCGGACACTTTCAAGGCGCGTATCCTCGATGAGGTCCAGTCGAACCAGTATGTGGGCGGTGGCAGCGACGGCCGCCGGGCCCAGGAAGAAACGTACCGCTTTTTTCAGGAACTGGCCGGTATGCGTGTTGCTCCCGCGGAATCCCCTGTCTCGGAGGGCGCGTAAGTCTCCGCTGCATCGGGGCGGGGGTGTGTTCCTTGTGTGCCGGCCATGCTCCCGAAACGGCAGCGTCTTCGGAATCTGTACCGGAATAACCGATGGCCCGCGCTGGCGAATTACGCGTAATCCGCGCCGTTATAACTGCGGATAACCGCCGCCTGCCAGGATTCGAGGTCTTTGCACATTGCAGCGGTGCGTTCCGGTTCTTGCTCCACCAGGTTGTTCTTCTCCTCGGGATCCGCGTCGAGGTTATAGAGCTCAAGCGTAACGTCTTTCTTGTCCGGCTCGATGCGGTGCAGCTTCCAGGGCCAGTCGAGCCATGCCGCATGGCCGCGGCGCGTCGTTTCCGGCAGCGGTTCGATTTCAGCAGCGTCAAGGCGCAACTTGAAGGTGTCTTCCGGTTCTTTGCCCGCCTGTTGGGCGTCGTACAATTCCTTCATCCACTCGTCGCCTGGTATCGGAACGCCCTTGACCGGATAATCCCAGAAGCCGATGGGCGCCGGTCGTGTGCGCAAGCCGCCGGCAATAAGTGGCGCGAGGCTGATTCCGTCGAGCGTCGGCTGATTGGGTACGGCGGCCCCGGTGAGGTCGAGCAGCGTCGGGTAGATGTCCGACGTCACACACGGGGTAACTGTCTGGCGCGGTTCGCGAATGCGTGCGGGCCACTCGATGATCGCGGGCACACGCAAGCCGCCTTCATATACCTCGCCCTTGTGTTCACGGCCGCCGGTGGCGCCGCTTTCCGGCAGGCCCCCGTTGTCGCTGCAATACCAGAAGAGCGTGTCGTCTGCGATATCGAGTTCACGCAGCGTGTCGCGCAGCTTGCCGACCGCTGCATCGAGGCCGGTGATTTCGCCAAAAAGGTGCTGCATCTTGTCCGATTCGCCGGCATAAGGTTCTTTGAACTGGTCGGTGGCGCGGTGCGGCCGGTGTGGTGATCCGAACCAGACCACGGCGAAGAACGGCGTGTCCCCGTTGCCGCCGGTGTGCTCTTTGATGAAATCAATAGCCGCATCAGCGGTTACGATCGAGCTTTCGCCGTGCATCTGCTCGGCGACGCCTTCGCGGCTTAGAATGGGGTCATTGTCAAAGTAGTTCGGCGCAGAGAGCCATGTGTCGAATCCGGCCGTCCCCGGGTTTACCGGGCTGCCCTTGCGTACGGAGCCCAAGTGCCACTTGCCGAAGTGCCCGGTCTTATAGCCCGCCTTTTTCAGGGCGTCGGCAAGAGTAACTTCCTGCGGGCGCAACGGGTGCCCCCATTGGAAACAACCCACGCGGTTCGGGTGGCGTCCGGTCATCACGCTCGCACGTGTCGGGGAACAGACCGGCGCCGCGCCGTAGAAACGGTCAAACCGCAGGCCGGCGGCCGCCATGGCATCGAGGTTTGGGGTTTGCAGCACGGGGTGGCCGTTGTATGCCACATCACCCCAGCCCTGGTCATCGGCCATGCACAGAATGATGTTCGGCCTTTGGGTGTTTGCGGCGGCAGTTCCGGACGAAGCGACAGCAGCAAGCACGCCGGCGCCCGTGAGCTCGAGAAATGTGCGGCGGTTCATGGCCATGGGTGTATTCTCTTTCAGTGTTGCATCCCCGTGCGTATGGGTACGATAGCATGACCTGCCGCTTCGTTAAAAAAGATGCTGCCCGCGCAGCCGCGGGAAAGCGTCATCCTCGGGGCAGTGTGATCGAGAAGGTTGATCCTTTAGCGGGGGTGCTTTCGAGATCGATATAGCCGCCGTGGGCTTCGGCGATGCGCCGCACGATTACCAGGCCGAGTCCCGAGCCGGCCACGTTGCCGACTTCCGGGTGGTCTTTGTGTACGCGGGCGAACTCTTGGAAAAGGCGTTTCTGGTCCGCCGGCTCTATGCCCACGCCGTTGTCTTCGACTTCGATACGCACGCCATCGGGCACATGCGCCGCCCGCACGCGGATGTCGCCGCCTTCCGGAGTATACTTGATGGCATTGGTGATGAAGTTGACCACCGCCTCGCGCACGAGCCGCGGAATACCGCGCACCGGCGCGGCCTCGCCCGTGGTCTCCGTGCGCAGCGTATGCCCGCGTGACTGCGCCAAATCCTGGTTTTCTTCAACGAGTTCCTCGAGCATGGCGCGTACATCCACGGACGTTGTGTGTTTCTCGAGTCCCCCCGATTCGACCAGGGCCAGGGAATCAAGGTCGCGCAGGAAGTCATTGAGCTCGCTGAGCCGGTGCTGCGCCCGGCTGGTCCACTCGTGTTGCTTCTCGGTGAGTTCGCCGCCGTAACCGTGGGTGAGGTTGTTGAGCAGCATGCTGGCCGCGCCGACGGGGGAGCGCAGGTTATGCAGGGCGATGTGGAGAAAATCGCGCCGTTGCCGCGAAAGACGCGCCAGCTCTTCGTTGGATCGGGCCAGTTGCCGTGCACCGTCACGCAGCAAGTGCATGAGGTAGGTGCACAAGAACGCCGTGGTCGTGAACAGAATGCCCTGCACCACGAGTACCGTCGTCACGTACCGGATATCGAGCGGGCCCTGTGGACAGGGGACGGCGCCCACGGGATAGTGGGGCGGGATCAGGCCCAGGCGCGTGCCGAGCACGAGGCCGGCGAAGAGCGCATAACCAAACACGACAAAGGCAAAGGCGGAGCGCGGGGAGAGCAGAATGCTGGCGATGATTACATGAAATATGAAGAACGCTTGAAAAGGTGATTGGGCGCCGCCCACCAGCCAGAGGGCCGCCGTAAGGCAGATGAAATCGATGGCGATGGTGATATTCATGATCACGACAAGCCGTTGACGGTTGGCATTGGCCAGGTCGGGCTTGCCGTAATAGGGCCGGACCAGCAGGTAGGTGACGACGTTGCACATGAATAGGATGGCCGCCAGTATGCTCAACCCCGCCACATCGAGATCCGCGATGCCCAACGCGTAATGTGCAAAAAGGGAGCCCGCCACCATGACGACGGCCACGAGGAACCGCACCATGACAAAACTGTAGAGGCGGTCCCCCAGATGCATGTTCCGTCCGAACACCGGTTGATCGTCCCGGGCGGGATTGGCGGTGGAGGCGGTGCCTGCCCGCGAGGCTTGCATAGAGACTGTTCTCCTGGCAGCGGGGGGGCCCGCGGCACACGGCGGGGCGTCAACCGCCGAGCTTGGCGCGCAAGGTGCTCACAAGCGTGGACGGTTCGATGGGCTTCTGGAAAATGCCGGCAAGCCCGAGATCCCGCGCATCAATGTTGTAACGCACACTGTCGCCGGCGGAACTGAGCATATACAAGACGCCCTCGTATTTGTGCTCGCGTAGTTTCCGGGCCACCGTGCTGCCCGAGTCGACGGTCTCCATCATGAGATCGATG
This sequence comes from uncultured Nitrospirales bacterium, assembly GCA_964569295.1. Classification (GTDB taxonomy): domain Bacteria; phylum Hydrogenedentota; class Hydrogenedentia; order Hydrogenedentales; family JAGMZX01; genus CAZMVU01. Next base: position 23,037 of record CAZMVU010000031.1, on the reverse strand, counting down.
ATGACGGCGTCCGGCTGGATACGCTCAGCCACTTTGAGCCCTTCCTCGCCCGAGGCGGCCTCGCCCACGGAGTATCCTTCCGCCTCGAGGATTACCCGCAGCGATGCACGGATGTCCGGATCATCGTCAATAACGAGGATGGTTTTCGTGCCGCTTTCTGCCATGATGCCCTCCTTATACCTGCGCACCGGCGCGCTTCGTGATCCAATCTTCGAGAAAGGTTTGGGCCTGGGTGGCGTGTTCGCGCGCCTGCGGGGTGAGCCCTTCGGAAAAATCGAAGGAACACCCGCGTACCGCGAGAACCCAGGTCTCCGGACAGTGACCGAAGTGTGTCTGTGCCAGCGCCAGCACCCCGCCCGGCGACACAGCGTGCGAGCTGAACGCGATTTCCGCGGCCGGTTCGAGCCGGGTGAACGTGAATGGCGGCGGGGCGTCGCGGCTGGCATCGATGAATACCACCGTGTCGCACTCGGCGAGCGCCACGGCGTGCTCGAGGTTCAGTTGATAATCGGCATCCGTGCGTACACCCGGCAGCGCGCGCGCCTCGAAGTAGCCGGCGAGGGCGGGGCCCAGCCCGTCATCCTGCCGGCCCGGGTTGCCGTAGCCCACCACGAGAATCATCCGTTCCCCCGGACTAATCATCCGCGCGTAACCTCCTGACGCACTTTGCCATCAGGACCGATGAGCTGCATCTGAAGCGCCATCTGTCCCAGCGCATGGGTTGCGCAGCTCAGGCACGGGTCATACGCGCGGATACCCACCTCGACATGGTTCAGCAGTCCTTCAGTGATCTCCGCCTCGCCCGCGATGTCCTGCTTCGCCACGACATCGACCACTTCGTTCATGGCCTGGTTGTTGTTGGTGGTTGACACGATGAGATTCGCCAGCGTGATCTGGTCCTGTCCGTTCACTTCGTAGTGGTGGAAAAGCGTGCCCCGGGGCGCCTCGAGCAAGGCCACGCCGCGGCCGCGCCGCTCGCCGGACACCACGAGCGCGTCTCCCTGGAGGTCCGGGTCGTCCAGCAGCTCCTTGATCTTTTCCGCACAGTGCAACAATTCGATCATGCGTGTCCAGTGGTATGCCATCGAAGCGTTGATGGGCTTGCCGCCGCCCACTTCCATGAAGTCCTGGCGCTCCTTCTCCGCGCGCGGCGTGTCGATGTAGTCACAGCAGTTGATCCGCGCCAGCGGACCGACGCGGTACCAGCCCTGCTCCCGGCCAAGAGACCGGATGTAGGGAAACTTCATATAGCTCCAGGGGCGCACTTCCTCGGCGATGTAGTCGAGGTAATCCGCGGGCGCCACCTGGTCGAAGATCGTATCGCCTTCGGCACTGATAGCGCGCAGTTTGCCGTCGTAGAGGTCGAGGCAGCCGTCTTCGCGCACGATGCTCAAGTGATTCGAGGGAAAGGCACCGAAGTTCAGCAGGAAATCGGCCTGATCGAGGGTGATCTTTTTCGCGAGTTCCACAGCCTCCTGGGACCAGGCGAGGATATCGCCGATATCCTTTTTCAAGAACCCCTTCTCGTCATCGGTCAGGTTCTTGTTGATGCCGCCCGGGATAGCCCCGGTCCCGTGAATCTTCTTGCCGGCGGTCGCCTTGATGACCTCCTGGCCATATTTGCGCAGGAGCACCGCTTTCTTCGCCACCTCGGGGTAGGCCTCGATCACGCCGATAACATTGCGTTTCTCGACGGGCGAATCGAAGCCGAACAGCAGGTCGGGAGAGGCCAGGTGGAAGAAGTGGAGGGCATGCGACTGGAGCACCTGTCCATAGTGCATGAGCCGGCGCATCTTCTCGCCCGTCGCCGTGAGTTGATCCGCACCGATGATAACGTCCATCGCTTTTGCGGCGCACAGGTGGTGGCTGATGGGGCAAATGCCGCACAGGCGCTGCACGATGACCGGCGCCTCCCAGTAGAAACGCCCCTGCACGAAGCGCTCGAAGCCGCGGAACTCGATGATATGGAACCGCGCCTGCGAGACCTGGTTCTGTTCGTCCAGGTGGATGGTCACCTTGCCGTGCCCTTCGATTCGGGTGACCGGGTTGATGGTGACCTTGCGTGTGCCGTTCTGTTTCTCGATTGCCATGATGCGGTTCTCCGGTTCAATCGAATTTTATGAGTTCGTAGGGCAACTCGGGCTCGCGGCCTTCGAGCAATGCCACGAGCGCGGCCCAGATGGTGTCGGCCGAGGGCGGGCAGCCCGGCAGGAAGTAGTCGATCTTGACCACCTCGTGCGCGGGATACACCATGTCCAGCATGGTCGGAATGTCCGGGTCGTTGGGGATGATCTTGCCGCCGTCGTTCTTCACCGTCGGGCCGTTGAGATAGGCTTCCTCGAAACATTCGCGTAAGGGAACGGTGTTGCGCATACTGGGCACGCCGCCCGAAATGGCGCATGCCCCCACACTGATGAGCACTTTGCAGTGCTCCCGGAATTGACGCAAGAACTCGACGTTCTCATCGTTGCTGACACCGCCTTCGATAAGCGCGATATCCACCGGGCGGGTGAAGGTCTTGATGTCGTTGATCGGCGATTTGTCGAACTCGATCAACTCGACGAGATCGAGGATCCGTTCGTCGATGTCGAGGACTGACATGTGGCAGCCGAAGCAGCCGGTGAAGTGTCCGGTAGCGACCAGTGGTTTTGCCATGGGGGGGCTCCTTTTGTCCTCACTCGGCGGCATGCTGCCGCTCGATATCCGTGCCAATGGGTTCGTGGTCATAGAGGCGCTGGCCCATGGGAACCTCGTAGCCGACCCGCTTCACCATGAGGCAGCCGGTGGGACACAACTGCGGGGCTTTGTCCGCGGCCGACAGGTTGGTCTGGCCCAGGCCGTCCGCGCTGTTCACGGTGATTTGCGTGCGGATGCCCCGATTCTCGAAGCCGAACACGCTCTTGCCGTCGAGCAGGCGCGAGGCCCGCACGCACCGCCCGCACAGGATGCACCGGTCGCGGTCGAGGTAGACATCCGGGTGGGTGGCGTCGAGGGCGCGGTGAACGCGCATGTAAGGCATTTGCGGCGAAATCATGCCCAGCCGGTAGGCCATGGCCTGGAGTTCGCAGTTGCCGCTCGCCTCGCATGTGGGGCAGTAGTGGTTGCCCTCGATGAAGAGCATCTCGACGATGCGGCGGCGCTCCGCGTTGAGTTCCTCGGTATCAGACTCGATAACAAGCCCCTCGCTCACCGGAAACGTGCATGCGCTCGTGGGTTTCCCGTTCACCCGCACGGTACACAGCCGGCAGTGGCCAGCCGGTGGAAGGTCCGGGTGGTAGCACAAATGCGGAATGTAGATCCCCGCCGCCGTGGCCGCCTGCATGATGGTCTGGCCTTGCGCTGCCGGTACGTGGTACCCGTCGATGATAATGGTCATGGTATCGTTGCTCATGCCGCTACTCCTTGCCGTTGCCGCCGCGGTTGGCCGCCGCACGGCCCGCGGCGATGGCCTGCTCGAGGTCGAAAGCCGGCACAAAGGCTTCCGTGTTGAGGCGGTTCTCGTACAGGTCGGGGAAGCCGCTCAGGGTAGAAAGGATCGGATTGGCCGCGGTTTGCCCGAGACCGCAACGGCTCATGGTCTTCACCGTGTTCGCGTGGCCGCGCAGGGCATCGAGGTCGTCGTGGGTGGCGTTGCCCGCCAGCAGTTTCGCCATGAGCTTCCTTAAGACCGTGGTGCCGGCGCGGCAGGGGACGCACCAGCCGCACGACTCATGCACGAAGAAGTCGATAAACTGGGCTATGTGCGCCAGCAGATCCCGCTGCGGACCGAACACAATCACCGAACCGCCGGTGGTCACATCTTCGAAGGAGATGCTGCGGCCGTAGTCCTTGGGTGCGAGGCACTGGCCGGAGGGACCGCCGATCTGAACGGCCTGGGCGCTGACGCTGTTCACCATCTCCAGGATTTCGTCGACGGCAGCGCCGAATGGCACTTCGTACACGCCCGCGTTCTCGCAGTCCCCCGAGATGCTGAGGAGCTTGGTCCCCGTCGAGTCGCGCGTGCCGAACTGGGCAAACCATTCGCCGCCCTTCTCGAGGACCCGCGCCGCCGCGCACAAGGTCTCGACATTGTTCACTGCGGTCGGTTGGTTCCTATAGCCCTTCTGCACCGGGAAGGGGGGACGGTCCCGAGGCGCGCCGCGTTTGCCTTCCATGGATTCGATGAGCGCCGACTCTTCACCGCAGATGTAGGCGCCGTTGCCGCTTTGGATACGGATATCGAAGCTGAAATCTTCGCGCCCGACGATGTTCTGGCCGAGCAGGCCAAGGTGGCGCCGCTTGGCCAATACCTGGCGCAGGTGCGGCACGAGGTATTCGTATTCACCGCGCAGGTAGAAGATGCCCTCCTCCGCGCCGATGGCATAGGCTGCCACCGTCATGCCCTCGAACACGAGGTCCGGCGAGTGCATGAGAATAACCCGATCCTTGAAGGTGCCCGGCTCGCCCTCGTCCGCATTGCACACGAGATAGTGGGCGTCGCCTTTCGCCTTGCGGCAGAAATCCCACTTCATGGCTGTCGGGAAGCCCGCGCCGCCGCGCCCACGCAAGCGCGACTTGTTGATCTCGTTGATCACTTCCTCGGGCGACTTGTTCAAGGCACTGCGGATAGCCGCCCCCCGTTCCATGGGCGCGAAAATAATCGGGCCTGTCTGGCGCAGGTTAAGTGACACCTCGGCCTCGGGGAGTTCTTCGAGGTTGCCCCCGGCCCGGATGGTCTCGACAATCTTCGGCACATCCACCGGGCAGAGGTTCGTGAGCGGGGTCGTGTTGACGAGCGCACTCGGAGCGTGGTCGCTCAGCCCGATGCAAGGCGTGTATTCGAGACCGATTTTGCCGTCCGCCGTTACCGCCCCCACCGGGATGCCCAAGGCCTCCTCGAAGGCCTTCGCCACCAGGTCCATGCCGTGCATGCGCTCGACAACGGCGTCGCACAGGCGGATGATGGTTTCGCCCCGGCGTTCGCGGTTGAAGAACGCGTAGAAGCTGACCATGTCGCGCACCTCGACGCGCGCCATGCCCAGCGCCTCGGCAATCTCGCCGAGGGTGCCCTCATCCAGGTAGCCCTGCTTCGCGTGTACCGCGCGGGCCACATCCATGAGGCGGTGGCGGTCATACCCGACCTGCTCTGCCGCCGATGCCACAATGCCCGATACGTTTGCCATGGCGCTGCCTCCGCGTTGGGTTGGCGGTGGTGTTGCCCACCGGGGAACGCACGCCGCGCGCGCTTTCGGCAGAACCGAAAGCCCCGGAACACCCCGCAGTCATGCGGTTCCCCGAGCCGGGAGCATAGGCCGTGCCAAGGCGTTTGCCGGAGACAGGCAAACTGTAAAGTGTTTTGTGAAGCGGTTTTATGCCTACCCGTTCGCGCCCTCCAACGCACCGGCCGCCGTGTTGTGTGCAAATTGCGCATTTGTGCGCCGAACACATTTGCGCAATTTGCGCGGTTTGAATGGGCCGAGCGGGCAGGAGACTATCGGCCCGAACGCGTGCGCATGGCTCAGTTCAGCGGTTCCACCCGCACGGTGCGGAATTCGACCGGGGTGCCTTCGCTTTGCAGGCCGATGTAACCGCTGCATACTGTGGCATTCGTGGCGATGTTCTGAAGGACGCCGTTCACGTACACCTTTATTTTGTTGCCGTGGCAGTGGATGCTGTAGGTGTTCCACTTGCCGAGCTCTTTCTCAGTGCTGTCTTCCATTTTCGGCACGCGGCGGTCGACGGCACTGGTGTGCTGGTCGAAGGAGGTTCCGCCGATGACCCAGAAGTCGCCGGCATGCAAGCTTTGCATCTGCGCCTCGATGGACTTGGGCCATACCTCGTCTTTATCCTGAATATGCAACAACACGCCCGAGTTGCCGCTGTCTTCGGGCCAGCGCCATTCGACGGTGAGCTTGTAGTTGCTGTACTTTTTTTTGGTGCGCATATAGCCGCGCGGCGTACCCTTGCAGTGCACCACGCCATCCTCGATGTGCCAGACGGTGGCGGGATCCACGTTCTCATCGGGAATGAAGAGCTTCCAGTTGTCCAGATCCTCGCCGTTGAACAACTCGATGGGCTCGGACACGGCGTGCTCGGCGCAGGGAAGCGCGTCAACCTCTTCCGCAGCCGGCGATTTCGTGCCCGATTCAGCCGTGGCGGTCACGGTAATGCTCAAGACGCCGCAAAGCGCCAAAGAGGAAAGTAAGATCATGTGTTTCATGGTGCGGGTTCTCCTCCGTTCAAGGGTGACACATTTACGCTTGGGCATTGTAACACGCGTGGCTACCCCGGTTCCGGCAGGCGATACCAGACGTCGTCGACACGGAATACCACCGCGGTATCGAGGCCGGCAAGGGCTTCGAGGTGGGCATGCGCGGCTTGCAGTTTCTTGAACGCGAGGCCGTCGCGCTTCAGCAGGGTCGCGGATTCCCCGGTGTAGCCCTGCTGTACCCACTCATCCTGCGTTTTCTCGAACGTATAAGGTCCGATGTGCTGCGTTTCCGGATCGGACGATGCACCGGCCTGCGCGTGGAAGCCGGAGCCGGGTTCGTGCCTCCGAGCGGTTTGCGGCCGCGCGGATTCGTGTTCGGATTCGGGTTCGGATTCAGGTGTGGGTACGGCTGGGGCTGGGGCTGGAGCTGGAGCTGGGGGTGCAGGTGCAGGTGCAGGTGCGGATTCGGGCGCGGGTGCGGAAGCGGATGGTGGTGGCGCATTGTCTTCCAGGGCAGACGGTATTCGCGCCGCCTCCGTGTCCCGCGTCCCCTGTGCTTTGTGCTTCGCATCCGTGTCGGTCGGCATGGCACGCCGTTTCTCCTGTGGCGGCGCCGCACTTTCCGCAGGGCCGGATTCGGCGCTTTGGTCCAACTGCAGCGGCTCAGACGGCGGGGGAGGCGGTTCCGCGGCGGATTCTTCCATTGCAAGCTGTGCCCCGTGCGGTTTTGACAATGCCAGAAAGTACGGAATGAGCAGGGCCCCGAATAGGACGAGCAGGGCGGCGGCCGCGAGCATAGGCCATGTACGCTGACTGCGCAGCCTTGGATGGCGGCGGAAGGATACCGCCGGTCTGGGCGCGTCTTCCTCGGGTTGGACAAATGCGTCTGCATGCGCCCCCTCTTCCAGCTTTGGGGGGGGTGCGGTCTCTTCAGACGTCGCGTTTTCCATGTCGGCAGTTAGCCGCCGGGCGAGGCGTTCCTCGAAATCCGCGGGGGCCGGAACCTGCGGAAGCGTTTCATACAGGGCGTCCAGTTTGCGCCACTGCTCGAATGCGTCTTGGGCCTCGGGATGTTGCGCGAGGTAGGTCTCGATCGCACGGCGGGCGTTGTCGTCGAGTTCGCCGTCGAGGTAGGCCGCGAGTTCGTCGCGTATGTCCTGTGGTTCGTGTGCCATTGTTCAGTCGATATGCCCGTGTTGTTGCAGGCAAGTACGCAGCAGGCCGCGGGCCTTGTTCAAACGCGATTTCACCGTGCCTTCGCGGCAATCGAGGGTTGCCGCAATGCCCGCGTAGTCCAATCCGTCGAAAATACGCAATACAAAGGCCATGCGGTAGTGATCGGCCAACGCCGCCAGGCACTCTTCGAGGACGGCGCCGAGTTCTTCCCGGGCCGCGTGATCGCGCGGGTTCTCGCTTGTGGCGAGGGCCTGCTGCGCCACGCTCGGGGCGCCGCCTGCAAGGACGTCGAAGGAAGCGCCTTTGTTGCGGCCCTTGCGTGTGCCGTCGCGCAGGCGATTGCGGGCAAGGTTGGCGGCAATCTGGTACAGCCAGGTGTAGACCTGTGCCCGGCCTGCGAATTGCTCACGCTTGCGCCAGGCGCGTATGAAGGCTTCTTGTGCCACGTCGAGGGCATCCTCGTGGTTGCCGAGTATGCGATATAACACGTTGTACAAGCGGTCCTTATACAACGCGACCACCCGGTCGAAGGCTGCCGGCGCGCCCGCGCGAAAGGCCGCTGCCAGCTCGGCCGCCTCGGCCTGTACGGCACGGTGCGCTGTCTCTTCGCTCTGTTCACACATAGTTGGACACCATTAAATGGGAAATGGTTCGTGGCGTGCCTTGATGTTCCCTATCATGATGGGCGATGCTTATGCTACCGGTTTGAGAGGATAAAGGGAAATACGCCAACATCCCTCGGAAATTCGCGCCGCTGCGGTTGACGCCTTTTCGAGGACACTGGCACAGCGTTTTGTCCCCCCGTGCACGAGGTGCCGGACGCCGCGCGTCTTGTGGCACACTGCGGAATTCCGCAACAGTTCTCAACGGCCGCGAAAAGCGGACCGCCCGCAAGGCGCCGGATGCCATGGGCGCAAAGACCGCTGGCGCCCTGAGGCCGCGGGGCGCGGTCGAACGGCATGTCGAGATCATTGGTGAAGCGGCCCGGCGTGTGTCGAAAGCGGCGCGGGAGGCGAATCCGGAAATCCCGTGGCGTATGATAAGGGACGTATGATAATCGGTCAACGCAATGTATTGACCCACGAATACGGCGAGATTCTGCACGAGGCCATATGGGCTGTCGCCACCCGGCGCGCCCCGGAACTGATAGCCGCTCTCAGGAAGCTCCTGCCGGAGAACATGGAAAACGAGTAAGCGCCATGTTCAGCCAATTCGCAGGGGATAACGAGGCTTTCCGAGACCGAAAGAAGAAGGAATATCCATGAGCGATGTAGAACAGGCGTTGGCCTGGGTGCGGGAGAACCGCGAGGCTGCCTTGGCGGAGTATCAAGAGTTGCTCCGCATTCCAAGTATTTCGACGTTGCCCGAACATAAGGAAGACGTGCAGCGGGCCGCGCAATGGCTCGCGGGCAAACTGAATGCGCTGGGCATGGAAAAAGTCGAGATCATGCCGACGGACGGCCATCCCGTGGTGTATGCGGCGGGTCCGGTCCGGGAGGGCCGGCCGACCGTGCTGGTCTATGGCCACTACGACGTGCAGCCGGCGGACCCGCTCGAAGAGTGGGAAACACCGCCCTTCGAGCCCACGGTGCGCGGCGACGACATGGTGGCGCGGGGGGCCTCGGACATGAAGGGCCAGCTCTATGCCTGCCTGCGTGCCGTCGAGGCGTTGCAGCAGCATGGCGGCGCAGGGGTGAACCTGAAGTTCCTATTCGAAGGCGAGGAAGAGATAGGTTCCCCGAATCTGGGCCCCTTCATCGACGCGCACAAAGAACTGCTCGCGTGCGACGTGGTGTTGAATTGCGACGGCGGCATTCACGCCAAGGACCAGCCATCCATCACCTATGCGTTGCGTGGCTTGGCCTACTTCGAGGTCGAGGTCAGGGGACCCAAGAAAGACCTGCACAGCGGGCATTTCGGCGGCACCATACGCAACCCCGCGCATGTGCTGTGTGAGTTGATCGCCGGCATGCATGATACGGGCGGCAACGTGACCCTGCCGGGATTCTACGATAACGTGCGCGAACTGAGCGATGAAGAACGCGATCGCATTGCGCATGTGCCGCACTCGGACCAGGAATGGCTGGCCATGTGCGGTGCGCCGGACACCTACGGCGAAGCGGGCTACACCACGCTCGAGCGGCGCGGCGCGCGGCCAACGCTCGAGGTCAACGGCCTCTGGAGCGGATTCACCGGGGCTGGCGCGAAAACCGTGTTGCCGGCCCGGGCCACCGCGAAGATATCGTGCCGCCTCGTGCCCGATCAGGAACCCGGGCAGATCGCGGAACAATTGCGCGCCTACCTTGATGAACATGCGCCCCCGGAATCGCGCTGGTCCATGCGTGAACTGGCGCACGGTCCCGCGGCTGTGATGCAGCTCGATTCGGACTACATGCGCGCTGCGTCGACGGCGATCGAAGCGGTGTTTGGCGCGGCGCCGGTCTACAAGCGCGAGGGCGGCAGTGTGCCCGTGGTCGGGCTCATGCAACAGCAGCTTGGTGTCGACTCGGTCATGCTGGGCTTTGCGCTCCCGGACGACGGCATCCATGGCCCGAACGAACGGCAGCACCTGCCGACGTTTTTCAGGGGCATCGAAACATACATGCGCTTTTTGGAGGAACTGTAGGCCTCGGGTGCCACGGCCCGCCCCAAAAGAACGCGGCCGGCGGCGCCGTTTGGTTCGGCGCCGCCGGCCTGCTCACGTCTTTCGAGTCTGCAACTGGCACACGAGGCGCTACGCGCCCCGGGGTTGGTTACGGGGCATCCTGTCCGAGCACCGGGCTCGTTTCATCCGCGGCCCCTCCATCCGCATGGCGAATTACGCCGGAAGCGTCGGTGAAGAAGCCCTTGTTCCCTGTTACGCCGCTTTCCACCGGGTCGGCATTGCATGTGAAGCTCTGGGAGCTGCCGCCCAAGGCAAAGTTGTACCCGTTCTTGGGTACGCCGTCCCATTCGCCGTCCAGAAATGGCGGTGTTGCGCCCGTGAGTGTGGCGAAGTCGACCGCATATTCGAACTCCGAGGCATGATAGGCAGTTTGCGCCCCGACCACGGTGCGCAAGTTGCCCACAGCCGCCGACTCGTTCGACTGAATGCGCGAACGCAGCAGGTTCGGAATTGCGATGGCCGCGATGATCGCGATGATCGCGACCACGATCATCAATTCGATGAGTGTGAAGCCTTGGCTCTTGTGCAGTTTTTTCATGGCATGCTCTCCTTGATTCCTCTGTTTTTACCCGTTGTTCGTTTTCACCCTGTATCCAGGGGCCATTTGCGTCGACTCGTTTTATGCAATGGGTGTGCCAGCTTTAGTCTGAGTACGCAAGTTATTGTAAACAAACGATTTGCAAATTGTCCTCCCGTGGCAATAGGCCAGGAACGACGCTGATAGCACAACGAAAACCGTCGCCCAGTGACAATTCTCGTCGCTGTCGCGCATCCCGCCGGTCTGCATCAGAAAACCAGCACTTCCACCCGCGTGCTGTGCTTACCATCGGGCCGGAAAATCAGCAGGTCGCTTTTGTCGTTGTTGTCGAGCTTTACTGTGCGCGCATTGCCGAAACTCGGCAACGACACGTCGAAGGCGGACTTGCGGTCCAAGAACCGGTCCTCTTTTCCCAGATGGAAGGTGAGCGTGTCGCGATCGGTCGCGATGGCCAAGTCGAGGCGCCCGTCCCCGGTGAAGTCCGCCATGGCGTGGGCAACCTGTTCGCGGCCTTCCGGGGCTTCGATAGTGAGTGAGGCGGTGTAGTTCGGCGTTTCGGGGAACTGCAGTCCGTCATAAAGATAGACATCCGCGTCCACCCGTACCTTGCCCCGCACCACGAAATTGACGATGTTGCCCAATCCGAAGGGCACCTGGATGTAGATCATGTCCAGCAGGCCATCGCCGTTTACATCGCGCAGCATCCCATTGGCGATGCTGCCCTGCGCCGTGAATGTGGCCGAAGGTTTCTCGGGATATGCGAAAGGCGCCGCCGCCACATACACTTGCGTGAGCACCTCGAGGTTTACTGTCCCGCGGGTCTGCGTGACCAGCAAGTCCGGCCAGTTGTCCCCGTTGATGTCCGCCATTTTCGCCGAGGCTTCCCATTTCTCTTCGAGATTCACAGGGATACGGAAACGCCGGTGTTGATCCCATTCGGGCCCGTATGCAAAATCCGCAAACTCGTCGCTCAAAAACGCGATGCCTTTTTGGGGCACACCGGCAAAACGGAAGGTATGCGGCGCCGGCACACGGTGGGAGATTCTCAAGGCGTTGCCGCCGCCCGCCTCGCTGTGGATGTCGCAGGGAATGCGCGTGATCACCGCCTCCGCATGCCGGATTTGCACGCCGAGTGGTACGGGCACCAGCCACTCGTCGATCCCGTCGCCATCCAGGTCCTGGGCGAACTGGTTGACTATCGTCGGTTCACGGGTGCCACTGGGCAATAAGGAGACAAAGCGCGGCCGGGCCACCTCGTCGAACCCATCGGGCGTATACGCGTAGACGATGGCCCCTTCCGCATTGGCGACGACCACTTCCTTGGGCGGTGTACCATCGACCTCGGCCAGAAAAACGATGCCGGAATCCGGGTCCATATCGATGGTATGTGATGGCTTCTGTTTGTATTTGCCGGAACGTGACGACTCATGAAGGCCCAGCTGCTTCGGCAACGGGTAGCGCTGCTCGTCACAACTCAATACCAATACATCCTGTGTACCGTTTTCATTGAAGTCGTGTACCGCCACGTCCCAGACATTGTGAGGCGCGTGCAGCACGAAATGTTGCGGTTCTGCACCCGCGCCCATGGCCGCGAGCACTCCGGCCCAGAAGAAACGTGTCATCATGATCGCTGCTCCCGCTTCACTGTTTTCGCATGTTTTCGAGGAAAAGGACGTTGTGCAGCGGTTTCTCTTCACCGGCTGTGCCGGCGGCGGGCTTTTTGGGCAGGCGCGCCGTAGCATAATCGGGGAGTCACTGTACCATGAGCTGCTTGAGCTTCGTCCGCAATTCCTCCGCCCGTGCCAGGAGTTCCTCGAATTGGGCCTGGCGTGGGTCGCCCGTCGATTGACGCACTTCTTCGCGCGCCCTGCGAATGGTCTCGATAACCGTCTCCAACTGAATGATCATGAGCTTGGCGAGCTCCTGGGGCGGTGGTATGCGTTCTTTGAGCACGATACGCGGCTCGGCCTCGGTGAGCTGGCCCGCATCGGCCATTTCGGCGAGTTCGCCCACGATCCCCCCTGCTGGCTCGATAACCTTCACCAGATCGTGGTGGCGCAGAAAATAGAGGAGCTGGTCCTGATCGAGTTGATCGAACCCTTCGATTTGCCGGCAATGCTTCAACAGCGTGCTGAGCGGCGCCAGCGGGTTGGTGGCTTGCCCGAGGAAGGTAAGCATGTGCTCCTCGATGGCTTCTAACTGGCCGAGGGGCCCCGTGGGCCCCGTGGGCCCCGTGGGCCCCGTGGGCCCCGTGGGGCTGTGTCGGGCGGGGCCATCGGCGCCGGTATTTCCGGGAAAAGGTACGATAGGAATGGCCTATTCCTCCAATAGATTAACGTCGCGCAGTGTCCATGTGGTGGTGTCGATGTGCATGGTCTTTATTTCGTGCGGTTCAAAGCCGAGATTGAACTGCTTGTCCATGTAGGGCAGGTGCAGGGTTGTGCTTGCCGGCCGCCCGGCGGTTTCATAACCACGCACAATCAGGTGCTGGTCTTCCTCGCTTTGCTTCAGTGTACTGAGCAGCACGTTATCTGCCTCGGTGCCCAGAAGCTGCGCCTTTGCAGGGCGGCGGCCCGGGTGCGCCGATTCGTGGTGGGCGAAGACGGTGACATTCAGTTCCCAGGCATCTTTGACGACCCGCGCCTCCTGCCAGGGACCCGGGTGGGGGAGCAGTCGGAAGCGCCAGGTGTGCCAACCCTGGTCCATAATCTGCAGGCCCTGACCCGCCTCGTGGCGCCTGTAGTTGTGGTGGGCATAGGCCGGGCTGCGCAGCAACGTCTGACGCAGTGTGCGGTCCCGCGCGTCGAATCCATAGCAGCCGTCATTGATCAGGGTAAAGCCGTAGGGCAGCCCGTCGATGACGCCCGTGATATCCAGCCACTGTCCGCCCGGTTCCTCGCATCCCGAGGCTGGCCGAACCTGGGCGCCGTAGGGCGCTTCACAGGTGACCCGGCCGTGTTCGACACGGGTTTCGAAGCCCAGCTTGAGCATGGTGTATGCCGCTTGCCAGTTTACGCGCACCAGGCAATCGATGGCCGCGATCTCCCGGTAGAGCGTGATCTCCTGGATGGCGGTGCAATGTTCCCAGTGCGACGTGATCTGCACGGTGGCCAGCACGTCGCCATATTCGACCCGTTGCAGGCGCGCCCGGCCGAAGCGCCCGATCTCCGCGGTGTAGCCGTCTACATCATGGCTCCATGTGTCCGAGCCGTCGGCGAGACAGGCGAGCACGAGGCCGCGTTCGATCACCTCGATACGCCGCGTCTTGTCATAGAGCCGGGTGAGGGCGCCGTCGTACGGGTCGAACTCGAGGTGCCACCAGTCATTCTCGAGGAAGTCGCGGCCGGTGTCGAGGCGTTGCCGCTGGCGCAGGTTTTGTTTGCCAGAGCGGGCATGAAAAAGGCGGTAGCCGGTGGCGGGCAGTTCCGCGGTTACGGCGTAGCGACAGGCGCCGGGGTACTCATGGCGAATGGCCTGGCTGGGGACGACCGTGCCTGTGTCGTCGACGAAATGAATGGGGGTATCGAGGGTGCGCTCCGCCGCCCGGGAAAGAATGACCGGCTGTTCGACGGGCCATGTGAGCGAGTTGACGAGGACAAAGGTATTCCCCTCTTCCGTGGTGTCGATATCCCGGGAAATAGTCTGGAGCGCGTCGTTGATGGCGATATGTGCCCGGTGGCGTGCTGCGCCGATCTGGTCGCGGGTGTCCTCATAGGCCGAGGGGATGCTCGTGCCGGCGATGATGTCGTGAAACTGGTTATACAACAGATCGAGCCAGGCTTTTCGAAACCGGTTATGCGGATAGGGCGCCGCATCGAGCAGCCACGCTGCCGTGGCGAAACGCTCCGCTGTCATGAGGGCGTGCTCTGTCTGGCGGTGAAGGCGCTTCAAGAGGGCGTGGGCGCTGTAGCAGCCGCGGGCGTGGTGCTGTAGATCGTCCTGCACCACCGGCATGTCCTCGGGGTGGGTGCTTGCCCGGAATGCGTCGACATACCCCGCCAATGTGGAAAAGCGCACGTCCGGGGCGTCCGGGTCCTCGTGCATGGCAGTAATCTGGGCAATGGCCTTCTTGGTGGGGCCGCCGCCGTGGTTGCCCACGCCGTACAGACACAGCACATGCGCCTGGTCTGGGTTGAGGTGGGGGTATTGGGCCAGGGCGGTCACCTTGGCGTCGGCATCGGCGGCATTGTAGCCGAGCGGAATGTGCGTGGCGAACAAACGGGTTCCGTCGGGGCTTTCCCACCAGAAGGTGGCGCCCTCGGGGAATTCTTTTTCCTTGCCCGGCTCCGGCCGCCCGAAGACATAGGCATCGATACCCAGTTTCGCGAGAATCTGCGGCAACGAGCCTGCATGGCCGAAGCTATCCGGGTTGAACCCGATACGTGCGCGTTTGCCGAAGGCAGCCGCAAAGTAGTGTTGCGCATAGAGGCCTTGGCGCACGAAGGATTCCCCGCAGGGAATGTTGCAATCCGGTTCGATATAGAACCCGCCGGCGAGTTCCCAGCGTCCTTCGGCGACCCGGCTGCGAATGGCATCGAAAAGCGCCGGCTCCGTGCGCTCGATCCACTCGTAAAAGGCTGCGCTGCTCGCAGAAAACGTGAATGCGGGATCTTCCGACATGCGGTCAACGGCACTGCGGAATGTGGCCCGCACTTCTTCGAAGCCTTCGGTCCAGGGCCACAGCCACGTAGGGTCGATGTGCCCATGACCGACCATGTGAAAGATGCGCTGTGTGTACGCAGTCATGCGAATGCTCCGGCCCGGTTAATCGTGCGCAGGGATACCGGCAACACTTGGCGTACCGGTGGCGGCATGCCATGCGTGCCTGTTTCCGTTCCCTTGTTCGCGCATCATGGTGCGTCATGGAACATGCCGGAATCAATGTGGGTGGCAGGCCGTGGTTCGCCGCGATGTACTGGATCACGGGGCGATCTGACCCGGCACATGCGGGGGGCTTATGCGGACACCTCGCCCGAAGCGGCTGTTTGCCATGGGGCGTGGCTAATGGCGGGGCAAACGGCGTGCCACGCCATAGGCCGCTGTGAGCTTCAGTGCATCGCCGGGCAGGAAGGGTACAATGCCCAAGGCCAAGGCTTGCGCCGGCGTCATGCCCAGAGCGGCCACGAGCCAGCCCGCCCCCAGCGCATAGATGCAGGCCATGGCCGCCACCATGCCCACGAGCGGACGGCGGAACCGGGTGACTACGTAAGGCACCGCGATGAACGCGGCCAGATAGCCCGCCGTAGCGCCGCCCGCCACGGCGAACAGCGGGGCGCCCACCATGCCCAGAGCGGTGTAAGCCGCGATACCGGCTGTCGCCCGGTGTGGTCCCACGAGATACGCAATCACGAGGGCGGCGAAGGTTTGCAGCGTTACCGGTACCGGCGAGAAGGGGAGCGGCAGTTTTACGGCCGCGCTAAGGGCCATAAGCCCCGCCACAGCCATGACACTGAGCCAGACAGGTTCACGCCGTTCGATCGCCGCCGGTTGCGCTATGGGCAAAACACGCGTGTTCATTGCCCAAAAGTATAGCGCAGGGGCGTGAACGATGCAACGGCGCCATTGAACCGGCCCACAGTTTTCGCGCAGTATAAACGGCTTCTGAGCATCTGGTCAGGGGACCATCAAATAGAGAGGAACTATGCTATGCCCGAAAAGACACGAAACGCAGTGACCCGGCGCGACTTTCTCCGCCGTGCGGGGGCAGGTGCCGCCGGGGTGGCGGTGCTGCCGAATATCGTGCCGGCCGCCGTGCTCGGCCGCGGCGGACGTCCCGCGCCCAGTGAACGGGTGGTCATGGGGTGCATCGGCGTGGGCGGCCAGGGCAGCCACAACATGCGCGGCTTTCTGGGCATCCCCGAGGTGCAGATGGTTGCCGTGTGCGATGTGGATCGTGATCACCGGGAAACGGCGCAAAATGCCGTGAACGAGCATTATGCACGTGTTACGGATGGCAAGCACAAGGGTTGTGACGGCTACAACGACTTCCGCGAGCTGCTCGCGCGCGATGATATCGACGGGGTCATGATCGCGACACCGGACCATTGGCATGGTCTTGTCAGTCTTGCTGCGGCAAAGGCGGGCAAAGACATGTACTGCGAGAAGCCGCTGGCCCACTCGATCGCCGAGGGGAAGGCCGTAGTCGACGCGGTCACGAAGTACCGGCGCGTGTTGCAGACCGGCAGCCACGAGCGGTCCCGGGACAATGCCCGCTATGCCTGCGAACTCGTGCGCAATGGGCGCATCGGCAAACTGCACACCATCCACGTGAACTTGCCCATCGATAACCATGGCCCCATCGACAACCAGCCGGCCATGGAGGTTCCCGATGGGCTCGATTACGATATGTGGCTCGGGCCGGCGCAGTGGGAACCCTATACGGAAAAGCGTTGCCACTTCCATTTCCGCTACATCCTGGACTACAGCGGGGGCGAAGTCACCGACCGCGGCGCGCATATCATCGATCTTGGTCAACTCGGCAACGGTACCGATGAGACGGGCCCGACGGAAGTCTGGGGTTGGGGCGATTTTCCGAAGGACGGCCTGTTCAACACCGCGATGGATTTCCAGTTCGAGTTCAACTACGCCAACGGCGTGCACATGATCTGCGCGCAGCAGACCCCCCGGGGCATCAAGTTCGAGGGGGACGAGGGCTGGGTGTTTATCCACATCCACGGCGGCCACCTCGAGGCCAGTTCTCCCGCGTTGTTGCAGGAGGTCATTGGGCCGGATGAACACAAACTCGGCCGCAGCCCCGGCCATCACAAGGATTTCGTCAACAATGTGAAGACGCGCGGCACCCCCATGGCGCCGGTATGGGCCGGCCACCGCTCTGCGAGCATGTGCCAGCTCGGGAACATCGCCATGCTGTTGGGCCGCCGGCTCAAATGGGACCCGGATGCCGAACAATTCGTCGGTGACGACGAAGCCAACCGCATGCTTATGGCGCATATGCGCGCGCCGTGGCACATATAGCCTGAAGGGGAAACACACTATGCACAAAGTATTTGCAATCACATTCGTGGCCGCCCTTCTGCTGACGGCGGGGGGCTTCGCGCAGGAAGCCGCGCCCACGCTCGATGAGGCCTTCGACTACCTGCCCACCTACAAATTCGGCGAAAGCCGCGCTCCGCTTACGGTCATCCGCGACGCCGTAGCCGAGGCTGCCAACGAGGACGAGGACCAGATCGCGGCGCTCGAGAAACGCCTGGTGGATGTGCTCGAAAGCGATTGCAGCGACGACGCGGCCCGGTTCATTTGCCGCCAACTCGCTGTCTATGGCGGTGCGGCCAGCGTGCCCGCGCTGGTGAGCCTGCTGGGCCAGCCAAAGCTCGCCGAAGCCGCCCTCGATGCGCTCGAACGCAATCCGGCCGAAGAGGCCGCTGAGGCCCTGCGTTCCGTCGCATCGCAACGCAGCGGCGCATTGCAGTTGGCCGCTATCGAGGCGCTGGGTGCCCGCCGCGACACGGGCGCTGTCGAGATTCTGACGGGCATGGCCGAGGCCGGGTCCGGTTCGGTACGCGCCGCCGCGCTCATGGCACTCGCTGAGGTCGCCGTTGGCAACGCGCAGGCGGATGCAGCGCGGAAAGCCGTGCTCCAGGCCGCGGAAACCGCCGGGCCGGGCGATGGTCCCGCCATCGATGCACTCCTTTACCTCGCGCCGGTATTGCCCGATGAGCAGGCCCTGGCGGCTTATCAGATGCTGTACAACGAGGCGTACCCGGAGCACGTGCGTGCGGCCGCCCTGGGTGGGCTGCTGAAGGTGCAGCCCGATCTGGCGGAGGAGCGTATCCTCGCCGCTTTCGACGACCCGGTCATGCGGCCCGCGGCCGTAAGTTTTCTGCGGGAAATGGAAGATACCGAGCTCCCGGCGCGTTTTGCGGCACGCCTGGGCGACATGCAATCGGAAACACAAGTGCTCGTGTTGCCCGCTCTTGCCGATGCAGGCGTTACCATCCCCATAGCGACTCTCGATGAACTCCTCAACAGCGGCAATGAAGCGGTACAGACCGCCGCTCTTGCGGCCGTGCCTGCCACGGCGGATGCCGGGACCGTGCCCCTGCTGCTCGATCTCGCCGTGAACGCCGGTGTGCATGTGAAGCGCGCCGCACGCGATGCGCTGGCCGCCCTGCCTGATCCTGCGGTGGACGGCGTGCTGGTGGACGCCATCGACTGTGAGGCGCCGGAGAGAGGGGAGCAGGCTTTGCGTGCGCTGGGCAGCCGCGGCGCCACCGATACGGTGGCGGACATACTTGCCGTGGTCGATTCAGGCTGCGAAGCACTCGCCGGATCCGCGTGGGATACGCTGCGCAATCTTGCCGGCCATGAAAAAGTCGACGCGCTCATGGCGCGTTTGCTCGATATCGAGGTGGAAGAGGCCCGCACCAAGGCCGAGCGTGCCATTGCCGCGGCCGCCAACAGGAATCCCGATGAAGCGGCCCGGGGCGCCCGGGTGCTCGCACATGTCGAGGACGCGGCCGATGGCCCGGCCCGGCTGTCCATCATCCGCATCATGGGCGCGATCCCGAATGAGCAGTCGCTCACGTTCCTGCGCGAGCATATCGCGGCGGAGGATCGCGAGGTGCGTCTGACGGCACTCGATGCGCTCGCCGGATGGCCCGGGACCGCGCCTGTACCGCAACTGCTTGACGCTGCAGAAAGCGGCCCCGGCCCCGGCACGAAAGACGCCGCCCTCGACGCCGCGATCACGCTTCTGCGCCGCCACGCGGATCAGGCGCCTGCCGTGCGGAAGGTCTGGTTCGAACGCGCCGCCGAGTTGGCCGACACCGAACGTACGAAGAAGAATCTCCTTGCCGGCTTGTCCGAGCTTGGCCACCCGGCGGCACTGACGATCATCGAAGACATAGCGCAAGAGGCCCCGGCGATCGAGCAGGAAGTGCTCCGCGCGCAGCTCAATGTGGCCAAGACCTTGTATGCCGTGCGGCCCGGTGAGGTGCGGCCGCTCATCGAGGAGTTCCAGGCCTCGGACGACGATGCCGTCAGGAAAGAGGCGGCAGCCCTCCTCGAGCAAATGAATGCCCTGGGCGGCTACCTGACTGCCTGGCGTGTGGCCGGGCCGTATCAGGAGGAAGGCAAGCGGGGCGCTGCCATGTTGGACATCGCGTTTGCGCCCGAAAAGTCCGGTGCGGATGCCGGCGTGGTGTGGCGCCTCATGCCCATGGGACTCGAGCCCGGCCGGCCGTACGTGCTGGATTTCGCCGCGCGCTATGGTGCGATCGAGGCTGTTGTCTATGCCCGGACGACCGTCAACAGTCCTGACGCGCGTGACGCCGAACTCCTTTTGGGCAGCAACGATGGCATGAAGGTCTGGCTCAATGGCGAGGAGGTCTACACTTTCCCCAGCGGCCGCGTGCTCACGCCGGATGAAGACAAGGTGAACGTGTCGCTGGAAGAAGGGGCCAACACGCTCATGCTGAAGGTCACGAATCACGGCGGGGCGTGGGGTGCGACCGCACGCCTCACCGCGCTGGATGGCCAAGAGATGAAGGATGTCACCTGTACGGTGCATCTGGAGTGAGGTGATAGGAGCTGGAGGGACAGGACCACTTGAAAACGGGGCATAGCAAAGGCAAAAAAACCGGGGCGGTCACCAGTGCGGTGGCCGCCCCGAGGTTTTGGAGGCCTTCGGCCCAAGGGTGGCTCGGTCGGAGATACAAGACCGGCCACAACCGAAGATTTACGGATAGACCTGGATATTGATGTCCTTGAAGCTGAGGTCGGTTGTCGGGTCGTGGCCCTGGAGGTGGATGGTGCCGGGGCCGGCGACATAACCCGCTTTCCCGTTGCCGTCATCGACCGGGGCGCGGGTGTCGATGTAGTCGGCGGCGAGGTAGCCGTCGATCCACACGGCTATGTGGTTGCCGTTGCACAGGATGGTCTTGGTGAACCACTCGCCGTCGCTCGCGACCACCTTGCGCGCGGCTTGCACGCCATAGATGCCGCCTGTGCCATAGTCGACCGGACGGGTGCGGTCATCGCGCATCCACTGGTTGCGCACCTGCGACTCGTAGCCCTTCCAGAACACGCCCTTCGGCCCGCGGAAGAACACCCCGCTGTTGAGGTGCTCGCCGTTCGAGATGATGCGCAGCTGGAGGAGGAAATTCTTGTAGAGGTTGTCTGTTTCGATCTGACCGTTGCCGTCGATGATGTTGATGGCGCCGTCCACGACTTTGAACTTGGATTGACGCCCGGGAATGATGTTCCAGCCATCGAGGCTCTGGCCGTCGAAGATGGGGGTGAGCACGAGTGGGCGCAGCCGCACCGACTTCACCTCGACCTTGTTGCGGTATGCATGGTATTGAATGCCGATGTGGCCCGTGCGGTTGGCGCTGCTGAGGCCTTCTACGGCTTCACCATCGACTGTCGCGGCGATCGTGTCCTCCAGTGCGGTCACATTCACCGTGCGCCACGGCGAGTCGCTGTCTTCCGGCTCGGCAAGCGGTACGACCCCAGCGTCGTTCTCCGAGTAGTGGCCGTCCAGCGGCGATCGCACAACGATGCCCGTGGTGTTTTTCTTGCGCAGGCGCAGTACCACTTCGAGCTCGAAATCCATAAACTGGCCCGAACTGGCCAGCCAGCCGCCCGTGCCGCCACTTGCCTCGAGAATGCCGTCATCCACTTCCCATTGCGAATCATCCATAACCGTCCAGCCGAAGAGGGTCTCCCCGTCGAACAGGTCGATCCATTCCCCCTTTTCGACTTCCTGCGCGCCGGCGCCGCCGGCCGCTGTCAATGTGAGCAGCATCACCGCACATGTGACACCCTTGAGAATTTGAAGCATGGTTTCCTCCTTGTGTATCTATCCCGCGACGCAGGACGTGCCGCAACGTTTTTGATATGCCCCACACTCTACGCCCGAACCGGCCTGAAAAGCAATGGGGCCTTCATGGCGGGCGCTGTCAACGCGGCTGGGATCGGGTGCGTTTCACATTCTCATGACAACTTGCTATCCTGTCGTGAGCTTTGGGCTGCGAGGCGCCGGACCGTTTCGTGCGGTTCTACCGGTTTTGGAAGACGGGCCGCAGGAACGCAGCAGCACGGGGCCCGATGCTGGACTGTCACGATTGGCTTCCATTATGGGCGATGCCCGCCCCGGCAGAGCGGTAAACGACAACGCGGCTTTGGCCGCAAGGATATATAGGAGATCGGAGATTATGGAGCATTACCCATTTGTGCGACGGAGCGTTACGGCCCTTGCCCTGGCCTTCCTTGTGGTGGTGGCGTTGCCTGCGGCGGCGCAGCCCGATATCGAAGTGCCCAACGCCGAGCATGAATTCGGCGAGGTCGACAATGAGGAATCGGTGGAGGCCGAGTTCATCATTCGCAATGTGGGCACGGAGCCGCTCGAGATCGAGAAGGTATCGTGCAGTTGCGGGTGCACTGTTCCACGGTTGCGCGACGAAGACAAGGTCATCGCGCCCGGCAAGGAGATCAAAGTCGCCGCCACCTTGAGCCTGAAGAACCGGCAGGGCAAGGTGCGTAAGACTTGCACCGTGTTATCGAACGACCCGGAGGATCCCCAAGTCACCCTCACGTTCGATGGCACGGCGGTGGCCCCCATCATGTACGAGCCGCGCACGGTCAATTTCGGGAAGGTCATCGGAGACGACATCGAACCCAAGACCATCACGGTGCGTGCGAACGAAGGAACCTTCAAGATTACCGAGGTCTCGACCACCCTGGACCAGGTCGAAACGGCCCTCAAGGAAGTCGAGCCGGGCAAGGTCTACGAGATCACCGCCACGGCCAGCGGCGAGTTTCCCCAGGGCAGCACGATCGGCAACCTGGTCATCAAGACGGACCATCCGAAGCGCAGTATGTTCCGCATCAACATTTATGCCATGGGCGTGGGGCCATACGATGTGAGCCCTAGTGTTGTCACCTTCCGGCAGACCAACCAGACGGGAAGTAACTTCAGCCCCGTGGTGCGGGTAAGCCCCGGTCAGATAGAGGAATTCAAGATCGAGGAGGTTATTGCGCCCGTGCCGAGCATTGGGGTTGAGGTTATGCCGCGCCCCCAGCAAGACTCCTACCTTGTCAAGCTTTACAACGTACCCACCGACGACACGCTCGAGGGCAAGCACTTGCTCATACACACGAACTCGGATAGTGAGCCGGAGATCAAGGTGCCCTTCCGTCCAATTCCGGTGCGTTCCCAGGCCGCTGCCCAGTAATAGGGGCGCGGCCAGAAAGGCCGTTTATACCCGGACTTCCAGGCTTAAGAGCGCCCATTCGACCATGTGTCCCGCCTCGGCTGCTGCCGGTCTATGTGGCTGCCGGGGCGGTGGTCCCTGCGCGCTGTCGTCGGGGCTTACGTCGGCGTTCGGCTCGCCCTCCCATTTGTGCGCCACGGTTTCTACTCGGCTCGCGGGGACGCTCGCCCTCCCATTTGTGCGCCACGGTTTCTGTTCGGCTCGCGGGGACGCTCGCCCTCCCATTTGTGCGCCA
>CAZMVU010000030.1:29864-32985 GCA_964569295.1 uncultured Nitrospirales bacterium | reverse complement strand
CTGGCACGAAGGAACCAAAACATCGGTAGTAGAAGAACTGCACCCTAAAGAATTATGTTTTTGAGTGCTTTTCCCTGCGCGGAAGGCACGAAGCTTTCCAGTAGTCCTCGAGGTGGTTGCGGCTTTGCCAGCCTGTGCGCTAGAGTGGCGGTAAGCAAATCACGCGATCCAACCCGGGAGAATGATCTGTCATGCGAGGCTGTTTGATCGGCTGCGTGGGCGTGTTGGTGCTGTGCATGCTGGTGGCGGGATTCCTTGTGTACATCGCTTACGAGTTCGACTTCATCCAGGCGGCGGCCCGGGTGGACACGGTGTCGTACATTGGCGGCGAGCCGATGGTCCTGGCCCGCGCCGACCCGAATCGGGCGGCGGTGCTGGCTGTTGTATCCGAGGCTTTCGCGCAGAACCCCGGGGCCCGGCAATTTGTCCAGGCCTTCATGCCACACGAGGCCAGTCTCGCCGTCATGCTTGACTCCGGTGCGCAAACGAGCCGGCAGATTCTGGCGTTGAGCCTGCGGCGTCTGGCGGGGCTGCTCGACTGGTCGGCGGTGGAACCGGCCAACTGGCGCGTGAGTCCGGCCCAGGAGGACATCGTAGCGTCGAAAGAACAGAACGGGGTGTTCGTGGTGCGTTCTTCGTGGCCGACGCGCAAAACCACACGCCAACAGGTACGCAAGGTGTGGCCCGAAGCGCCCCGCGAGCGGCTCGCGTTGGAAGGCGGGCATCTGCTCGAATTGGTGGTGGACAACCGGGGGGGCGGCGCCTACCTGGCGCTCGAGCCCTTCTTCTTCGCGCCGGAGGCCGCACCGGCAATGGGGTCTCCCGCACAGGACAAGACGCTGGCGCCCATCTCGCCGCCCCCGCTCTCGAAACGCCAGTATGACAGCGTGTTCCTGCGCGGGCGCACCTTGCGTGTCACCGTGGACCTCGTTCACCCGAGCCTGCCGGCAAACGCGCTCGATCCAACCGCCGTAGCTGTCGAAGTGGTGATCGAATGCACCACGCGGAATGCGCGGGCAGCGGAAGACCTGCGCTTTTTGCTCATGTACGCCCGTGACCAGTTGTACCGCGCCCTGCTCGAGGAGGGCGTCGTGCTCGATAGCGACATTACGGGCGAAGACAATGCGATAACCGCACGTTTCACCGCCCGCAATGTCGGCGAGAAGCTCATCCGCATGCTGCGGGAAACCCAGAACCCGGAGGAGTAGCCTGTGCTGCGTAGCCTTGTCATCACATTGCTGGCGGCCGTCCTCGCTGTTGCATCCGGCGCGCAGGAATCGGCCGCGCCCGATACGGACACCGAAGCCGCCGCCGATACCACGGATTCCGAATCCGGCTCGAAAACCGCCCCGCCGTCCGATCCCGGGCCGGGTGCGGTTATCGCGGGGCTGACGCTCGAGCAGAAGATCTCGCAGATGCACATCATCGGGTTTCCCGGCGATGAACTCGGTGCGCCCATGGAACGACTGATAACCGATGATTGCCTGGGCGGGGTGTTCCTGCAAGTGGGCGAGAACTTCATGTTCCCCGAGAATTGCGCCAGCCTGGCCCACACCCTTCAGGAAGCGGCCGTGAACAGTCCGCACGGCATTCCGCTCTTTATCGCGCTGGACCAGGAAGGCGGCCTGGGCGCACCCATCCACTACATGTTCGGCGCCACGCCAACCCCCGGCAACATGGCCTTGGGCGCCTCGGGCCGTACGGACGATGCTTATGCTGCTTACGAGGCCCTGGGCGGCGCTATGCGTGCGTGCGGTGCGAACCTCAACTGCGCCCCGGCCATCGACGTCATAAGCGCCCGGGCAAACCCCGATTACGTGATGCGTAGTTTTGGCGCGGACACCGCACGCAATGCCGCCCTGGGCGCAGCGGCCGTGCGCGGGTTGAACGATGCGGGTGTACTGGCCACGGCAAAGCATTTTCCGGGGATTATTACCTATGAGGAGGACCCGCATGCGGCCTTGCCGCATATCACGCTCGATAAGGACGCGCTCTCGGGGGATGCCCGCGCCCACTGGCGGGCCGTCATCGACGCCGGCACGCCCGCCATCATGACGGCCCATGCGGTGGTGTCGGCCTGGGACGCGGAAAAGCCCGTGACTCTTTCACCGGCTGCTCTCGGAGTGTTGCGCGACGACCTCGGATATGACGGGCTCATTGTCTCGGACTCGATGAGCATGGGCGCCATCGCCCAGGCAACAAGCGGTCCCGGCGAGGCCACCGTGCAGGCGATACTCGCCGGTTGCGACGTCATTCTTCAGGTGGGCCGCAGCATAGACGATCTCCAGGAGCGGATCGGCGCCGTGGCGAGTGCGGTGCGCACACACCGGATCGACGAGGCGCGTATCGATGCGTCGGTGCAGCGCATTCTCGCCGCGAAGCAGGCCTATCCGCTGGCCGAAACGCCGGCGGACAATACGCCGGAGGCTGTGGCCGCGCGGCTGGATAATCCCGCCCTCACAGAGGAAAACGAAGCGGCCGCGCTTCATGGCGTCGTCGTGGTGCGGGACTCGGCGGGTTTACTCCCGCTCGATAAGGACATGGGCAAAGAGCTGCTCGTGGTATGTCCGCCCAGCAGCCTTGTGCGGGCCGGCAAAAGCGGGGCCGCAATACCGTCGGGTTACCCGCTCTCCCACTATGTGCGCGAGCGTGTACCGGCGGCGAGGACGGTGTTCGTCGATTCCATGCCCACGAACGCGCAGGTTCACCAGGCGCTCGATGCCGCGAAAAACGCCGGCTGCATTGTCCTCGGACAGGCCCTGGCCCACCAGGCGCCGGCACAGGTGGCATTCATCCGGCAGATGCTCGAACTCGGCAAACCGACCATCGTTGTCGGGCTGGGACTTCCGAGCGAGCTCATGCTGTTTCCCAGCGCCACAACGTTTATCGCGGCACATGGCCCCGCGCCCATCAATTGCGCCGCCGCCACGAAGGTACTCTTCGGCGAAGCGGAAGCCGGCGGCACCTTGCCCATGCCGATCCCCGGACTGTACCCCATTGGCCACCCCGCGCCACCGGAGAAAGAAGCCACGGAAGAAGCCACGGAAGAAGCCACGGAAGAAGCCACGGAAGAAGCGGCGGAAGAAGCGGCGGAAGAAGCGGCGGAAGAAGCGGCGGAAGA
>CAZMVU010000030.1:0-29764 GCA_964569295.1 uncultured Nitrospirales bacterium | reverse complement strand
AGAAGCGGCGGAAGAAGCGGCGGAAGAAGCGGCGGAAGAAGCGGCGGAAGAAGCGGCGGAAGAAGCGACAGCGGAACCTGAAGACACCGCCTCGGAAGTGGATGCGGCGTGACGAAGATGGCCGGTGAATCCTCGAAAGTAGACACGGCATCCCGCCGCCGCGCTCCAAGTAGACGCGGCATCCCGCCGCGTTTAAGGAGGCTGGAAGCCTTATTCACATGGTGTGTTTTTCTGGCGGGCCTACTCGCCTTAGGGCCAATAACCGCGGCCGAGCCGCCCTCTCCCCCACCCCCCACACCTGGCGATATATCGCCGATCGACGCCTATGTTGATCCCAACGCCTGGCAACCGGGCACAGCGGCCGACGATGTGACAGTGACCGATATGCCCGGCGCAAGCCAGCCGGTAGTCGCGCTGCCATGCGCCTTCGAAGACACGACGGCCGGCCGCGCCTATTGGGATCTCGAGGCGGCGGCCGACCTGAGCACAAGCCGGGGCATTCGTTTCCAGCTCTATTGCGCCAACCCAGCGTCGATCGCGTCGTTTACTTGCTACTTTCGCTCGAACAACGGTTGGTATAACGTCCCTTTCGCGTATGGCGCGCCCGGTAACTGGCAGACCGTTGCTATCAACCGGTTGAAGGCGCGTGCAGAAGAAGAGCCCGGCGCTTGGAAGGATATCGACCGCATACGCCTCTGTGCGTGGCGCACAGGGGACACCCCGGCCACGCTCTACCTCAGCGGGCTCGGGCATGTGCCGGCATCGGGCGATATTGCCCTGATCCGGGCGGCGTCGCAGGCCGGGGGTGACGCGAAACGTGCGCGCAACATCACCAGCTTGACAGGCCATACCGGCCGGTTACTCGAGGACCTGGGCCTCAGTTATATACTTCTGGACGACTACGATGTGGCGCCGGACACCCTGCGCGGCAAGGCCGTCGCCATACTTCCCTACAATCCCGGCATGCCCGATACCGCCTATAATGCACTGCGTAGCTTCGTGGCGGCCGGCGGCCGGCTCGTGACCTGCTACAACACGAGTAGCCGTGTACTGGCACTGGCCGGCTTTCGCGATCCGGCCTACGCCGGCAGTCTGCCACCCGGCACACTCGACAGCATCCGCCCGGCGAAGACGGCCTTGACGGGGCTGCCGGCAAAAACCACGCAGCACTCGTGGAACCTCACCACCGTGAAAGCCGGGCGCGAGGATGGATTCACCGCGGCATGGTGGTTCAATGAACATGGCGCACCCACCGGCTGGCCAGCAGTCGTGGTGTCCTCGAAGGGCGTCCATTTCACCCATGTGCTCCTGCCGCACGACACGGCCAACACCCCCATACTCCTCGCGGCGATGGTCGGCCATTTTCATTCAGCGGCGTGGGCAGATGCGGCGGCCCACCGCATCACACGGGCGGGCGCCTTCGGTCCCTACACAGACTATCAAGCGGCCATAACCGGCTTGGCGGAGGCCGCGGAGGATGGCCGCGCCAAGTCGCGGGTGGAAGAAGCGCGCGCACGCCATGCCGAGGCACTGCAAGCACGGGATAGGAAGGCGTATCCCGAAGCCCTGCGCAAAGCGGCGGCGTGCCGTGAGGCGCTGATCACCGCATACGCCGCCGCACAGCCAACACGCAAAGGCGAATGGCGCGGCTTCTGGTGCCACAATGCCTACGGTGTCTCGGGCATGACCTGGGATGAGGCCATTGCCAATCTGGCGGAGAACGGCTTCACCGCGGTGATTCCTAACATGCTCTGGGGCGGGCTGGCCTATTACCCGAGCGAGGTGCTTCCCGTGGCGGACGACGTGGCCACCAAGGGCGATGCCATCGCAAAATGCCTTGCCGCGTGCAAGAAGTACGGTATCGAGTGCCATGTGTGGAAGGTAAACTGGAACATGAGCACCCGCGCTCCCAAGGCATTTCGGGAGGCCATGGTAAAGGCGGGGCGCGTGCAGGTGAGCAAAGACGGCGCCGTGAAACCGGACTGGTTGTGCCCGTCGCATCCGGATAACCAGCGGCTCGAGATCGACGCCATGGTCGAGGTGGCCACCAAGTACGACGTGGACGGTATCCACTTCGACTACATACGCTATCCCGACCGCGAGCATTGCTATTGCCCGGGGTGCAAGCACCGATTCGAGGCAGCCATCGGTGCGGCTATCGCGGACTGGCCGGACACGGTGCTCGTGGACGACACGCTGCGTGACCAGTACCTCGATTTCCGGCGTGCGCAGATTACCAAGGTCGTCAAAACGGTGCATGACACCCTGGCGGAGAAAGCGACGGCGACGGAAATCAGCGCGGCTGTCTTCCGGAACTGGCCACAGGACCGCGACCACATCGGCCAGGACTGGGCAACGTGGTGCCAGGCGGGCTACCTGGATTTTGTGTGCCCCATGGACTACACGCCGGACACCGCGGCTTTCGGGCGCCAGGTACGCCAACAGCAGGCATGGGTGGGCGGCGTGCCCGTGCGGCCGGGAATCGGCCTGAGTACCTGGCAGGTGGATGCCCCCGTGGTGCGGCTCTTTGCGCACATCCAGGCAGCGCGCAACGCGGGCGCAACGGGCTTCACCGTATTCAACTACGGTGCCCGCGAAGCCAACGACATCCTGCCCCTGTGCGGTTTGGGGATCACGCGCGGGAACTAACACGTTGGAGACCGTACGGTCTGCGCCATGGCACGGTCAGGAGACCGGCGTACAAGACAGCCTCAGCCGAGCACGCCAAGCCAGATGGTGAACGCCGCAAAGACGAGCACGAAAGCATGACCGAACAAGTCCGTTACTGTCGTGAGGATGGGGGGCGCACCAAGAGCCGGGTCCATGCCGGCAGCGCGCAGGACCAGCGGAATCAGCCCGCCGAGGGACACGGCCACGAGCGTGTTCAGCACAAAAGCGGCGCCGATTACGACGCCGAGCATAGCGGTTTCTTGCCAGAGCACGTTGGCCACGACGGCCAGCACGACCCCAAGCACGATCCCGGTGATTAGCCCGACGGCCACTTCTTTCATCCACACGCGCATAAAGTCGCCGGGCACGATCATGCCCAGTGCCAACTCGCGTATGCTTACCGCGACCGCCTGGTTGCCGCTGCAACCGCACATATTGCAGATGACCGGCATGAAGAAGACGAGGGCGAACACCCGGTCGATCGTGTCCTCGAAAAACAGGATGACGCTGGCGGCCATGATAGAGAGGGTCATGTTCAGCGCCAGCCATGCGAGGCGGCGCGAGGTGCGCTCCTTGAGCGGCATGGACCGCAGCTCTTCACCGCTGATAATGCCGCCGAAGCGCATGAACGCGCGCTCCTGCTCCTGCGCGATCGTCTCTTCGACATCGGCACGGCGCACTACACCAAGTATATGCCCTTCCTCGTCGGTGACGGGCAGGCTCCAGAAGGGGCAGCGGTCGAATAACCGGTTGAGATCATCCACTTTCGTGTCGGCTTCGACGTAGATGGGGTTTGCGATCATAACCTTGTGTATGGGACTTTCCGCCGGCGCCAGCAGGAGATCGCGCATTCGGATTACCCCGACCAGGCGTCCGCTTGCGGCACACACATGCACGTAGTGGATACCGTAGTCGGCGTAGCACTCGGCATTCTCCCGCAGATCCCGGATAACATCGGCCACCTGCATATTGACTTCATACTGCACGAACTCGGTGACCATGATGCCGCCGGCGGTGTCGGGCGCGTAACCGAGTAGTTGGCGGGCCTCGGCGGCTTCCTCCGGCTCCATGGCACTGAGGATGGCCTCGGCGTCGTCTTCGGTCATCTCGCCCAGGACGTCGGCGCGGTGGTCGCTTTCGAGTTCTTCGACGATGTCGGCCGCATTGGCGGGGGGCAGTCCTTCGATAAGGTCCGCCGCCTGCGCATCGGCCAGCTCTTCGATGAGATCCGCCGCGTCCTCGGGACCGATGAGGGCGAGCAGATTGGCGCGGTCCTGCTCGTTGATACGCGAGAGCACCCGGGCCACGTCGCCGGGCGCCAGTTCCTCGAGGTAGTCGAGAATCGCCTGCACCCGCCGGCGCTTTATGAGGTTATGGAGAAATTCCCACGGTTCAAGCATTTCAAGGTCGTGCATAGCGTCTTCCCGTCCTTGTCGCTGCCCCGCTTGCCGCCGGCGGGCGGCGGCGCAAAGCGGCGAGTATAGCGAATGGTGGCGGCACTTCGCACCCCGGCGGCGGGAGTGCTATAATTCGCGCCGTTGTTTGTGGGCGTTTTTCTTTTGCGCGGGCGACACGTTGCCCCGCACCGCGCCCGCACACCGGTTAACCCCTGGCCGCATGGCGCGGCCCACACCCACAGGAGCGACATTCGTGAGTCTCAATGTGGCAGAATGCATTTCGTTGACGGCGGCAGCGATTCCTGACAAGACAGCACTTGTATGCGGAGATATCCGCATGACCTACCGCGAGCTGGATCAAGCGGCGCGGCGCACAGCGAATATGTTGCGCCAACGCGGCGTCGGGCCGGGGGATCGCGTGGCCATGATTTTCCCCAACGTGCCGCAGTTCGCGGTGGTGTACTTCGGTATTTTGTACACGGGCGCGGCGGCCATCCCGATGAATGTGCTCCTCAAGCGCCGCGAAATCCGCTACCGCCTCGAGGATACCGGCGCCAAGGTATGCCTTGCCCTGGCGCCCATGGCCGGGGAAGTGGCCAAGGCCGTGGCGCAAACGCCCGGCACAGAGCTTATCGTGGCAGAAACCGGTTCGGAGCCGGAAACACCCGAAGCGGGGCAGTCGTTTCTGCGGCTGTTGGCCGAGGCCAGCGGCAGCGGCGACATGCACCCCACAAATCCCGACGACACGGCGGTCATCCTCTATGCATCCGCCATGGACGGGGTGATGAAGGGCGCGGAACTCACGCACTTCAACCTGTTTCAAAACGCGCTCACCATCAAGGAGTACGCACTGGGCTATTATCCCGACGACACCTGCATCACGGTGCTGCCGCTCTTTCACGGCTTCGGCCAATCCACCATGATGAATGCCCCGTTCCTCGCCGGTTCTACCGTCGCGCTTATTCCCCAGTTCGATCCGGGCGCGGTCTTCCAGGTGATTCAGGAAGAACAGGCCACGCTGCTCGCCGTAGTGCCGACCATGCTGCATGTGATGCACCACTACCGCAAGGCGCCCAACTACGACTTGTCGAGCCTGCGGTGCGTCATCGCGGGGGGGGCCGCACTCCCGGCCGACCTCAACAAGGCCTTCAGCGAGCGGTTCAACGTCGTCGTGGTCGAAGGCTATGGTCTCACCGAGACCAGCCCGGTGGTCTGCTGGAATCCCCCCACCCCCGAGCTGAACCGCCCGGGCACATTGGGCGTGCCCATTTGGGGCGTACGCATGGGCATCCGGCGTGCGGACGGCGCCTGGGCGGACACGGGCGAGGTGGGAGAGATTGTCGTGCGCGGACACAACGTAATGAAGGGTTATCTCAACCACCCGGAAACGACAGCCGCCGTGCTGCGCGATGGGTGGCTCTATACCGGCGATTACGGGCTTGTGGATGCAGACGGGTATTATCATTTCAAAGGCTTGAAAAAGAGTCTGATCAACCGGGCCGGCATGAACGTGTACCCGAAGGAAGTGGAGAACGTTATCCGTGAATTCCCGGGCGTCGCCGACGTGGCGGTTGTCGGTCACCACGACCCGGTGCGCGGCGAGGAGGTGCGGGCGTTCGTCGTGGCGCAACCTGGTGTGGCACTGGAGCCGCATGCGGTAATCGGGTATGTACGCGACCAGATAGCGGCCTACAAGGCGCCCCGGAAATTGCAGGTGGTGGAATCGATTCCGCGCGACGCGGAAAGATATGTGCGCCGCGATGCGTTATCCTTTGAATAACCGGACCAAGGCTGTGTCGCGACGCAATCGGGATGGTATACTGTAAAAACTCGGTAAAAGCCGCGTGCGTCTCCCCTCTCACGGACGCGGCCACTGGCAACGTTTGAACGCGTGGGTAATTTATGCGCTTACTCGACAACATCCATTGTCCCAACGATATCAAGGAATTGAGCGTGGACCAGCTCGAGCAGCTCGCAGTCGAGTTGCGCGAGACGATCATCGACACGGTGAACCGCAACGGCGGGCATCTCGCCTCACCGCTGGGCGTGGTCGAACTGACGATCGCGCTGCACCGCGTGTATAACGTGGGCCGGGACCAACTCATCTGGGACGTAGGCCACCAGTGCTATGCGCACAAGCTGCTCACCGGCCGGCGGATGAACTTCGACTCCATCCGTAAGGCCGGCGGGATCAGCGGCTATCCCAAGATCACGGAAAGCGATTGCGACTGCTTCGGCACGGGCCACAGCTCGACTTCGATCTCAGCGGCGCTGGGCATGGCGACGGCGCGCGACCTGCTCGGCGACGACTACCACGTGATCGCGCTCATCGGCGATGGCGCGATGACAGCCGGTATGGCCTTCGAGGCCATGAGCAACGCGGGCGAGCAGGGCCGCAACCTCCTGGTCATTCTCAACGACAACGAGATGTCCATCTCGCCGAACGTGGGCGCCCTGTCCCAGACGTTCAACCGCATGATTACCGCGCGCCCATACAAGCGCGGCAAGGAAGGCGTTTCCAGCTTCGTCAAGCAGGTCTTCAGTGAACGCACCTACCGCCGCATTCAGGAGATGGAACGCGCGGCGAAGGGACTTATCACCCATGACGCCTTTTTCCAGGAGATCGGCTTTAACTATGTGGGCCCCGTAGATGGCCACGACCTGCCGTTACTGGTAGCCATGCTGACCAACCTCAAAGAGATGAAGGGGCCCATCCTCTTCCACTGCCGCACGGAGAAAGGTAAGGGGCTTATCCAGGCCGAGGAAGACCCCCTCAAATACCACGGTGTCAAACCGCAAGCCATCAAGCCCAGCGAGGAAGAGGGCGTGGCCCGGGCGCCGGAAAAAATAGAGGTCGCCCCCAAGACGCACGTGGCCACCTTTACCGAAGCGTTTGCCGACGCCCTCATCGAGGCGGGCGAGGCCGACCCGCGCGTTGCCGGTATAACCGCGGCCATGCCCACGGGCACCGGCCTCTCGAAATTTGGCGAGCGCTTCCCGGACCGCTTCTTCGATGTGGGCATCTGCGAGCAACACGCGGTGACTTTCGCCGCAGGCCTCGCCATCCGCGGCATGAAACCCGTGGCCGCCATCTACTCGACCTTTCTCCAGCGCGGCTATGACCAGCTCATCCATGACGTGGCCATCCAGGAGCTTCCGGTCCTTTTCGCCATCGACCGGGCGGGGCTCGTCGGCGAAGACAGCCCCACCCAGAACGGCACCTTCGATATCTCGTTTTTGCGCGCCGTACCCAACATGGTCGTGGGCGCGCCGCGGGACGATATCGACACGAAGCTCATGACCCGCTGGGCATTGAACCAGCCGGGGCCGGTGGCCCTGCGTTATGCCCGCAGCAAAGCGCCCACCATCGGAGACACCAGCGATCGCGACATTACCGGCGGTGAAATCCTGCGCGAGGGGGTGGATGCCACGTTTCTCTCGCTCGGTCCCTGTGCCAGCGCATGCATCGAGGCGGCCGCAGGGCTCGAGGACGCGGGATTCCATGTGGGGGTCGCCGATGCACGCTGGGTGAAACCCATCGACGCCGCCCTCCTCGCGCAACTGGCCGATCGGCCGATCATCACCGTCGAGGAGAACACCCTCATGGGCGGCTTCGGCAGTGCTGTCCTCGAACATTTCGACCAGGAAGGCCGGTTGCACGAAGTGCACATCTACCGCATCGGTGTCCCCGATATCTTCTGTGAACAGGGCAGCCGCGCGGACCAACTCCGCGCCAATGGCCTCGATGCCGCCGGCCTCGCGGACGCCGCCCGCCAATACCTGACCGCCGGCGCCGGCGACACGCACGCCATTCGCGCGGTTTGAGCACGCGTGAGAAGCGCCGCCGCCGCTTCCCTGGAGCAGTAGAATGGACAACCAGGAGCCGGGTATGCATGATCTTGCCAAGTTTCGCCGTTATGCAAAAAAGGTGAAAATCTTCCAAGGACTCGAGCCGGAAGAAGTCGCGTTCATTCTACATTGCGGCCAGGAACTGTATTTTCGCGCCAACACCACCATCTTCCATGAGGGCATGCTGGGCACAAACCTTTTCGTCGTACTGAGCGGGAAGGTCGCCATCTACCATAAGAACGAGTTCATCGCCACGTGCCACGTGGGCGACGCCTTCGGCGAGATGGCCGTGCTCAACCGGAAACCCCGCACCGCAACCGCCACGGCTATCACCGAGTGCCGAGTGTTCACTTTGGAAGAAAAGCGTATGAACGAAATCCTGGACAAGCACGTGGCGGTGCGCCTGCTGCTCAATATCATCCACGTGATCAGTGAACGGCTCGAGGGCGCCAACAAGGAGAACACGCGGCTTCACAAGCTGCTCAAGCAGGCCGGAATCTCCTGAAGCAAACAGATAGCCAACCGCGGCTGAGCAAACCGGCCTACCTCTGGTCTTCACCCGGGCTGTCCCCTGATTTCGGCCGCATGACGCGCTCAGCCAACCGGCAGTTGCTGCGCGCTGAGCATCCGAAGACGCACCGTGCTTGGGCGCCTACTCCTGTTCCTGGCGATCTAGCGTGCGCCCGGCGTCCACGCATTCGAGATCCTCGATTTCTTGGCGTACCGCGCGCATCTGTTCTTCCAACCGCAGGAGTTTCTTCTGCAGGAACTCGATCCGCTTCCGGCGCAGACGGTCGTTCGTGCGCACGATCAGGTTAAGCAGTACCGTTGCACGCATGAGCCGGTAGAAAATGCCCCGCATCCGGTATACCCGTGACATGCGCTGTAACCGGCCCAAACGCCCGAGCC
Organism: uncultured Nitrospirales bacterium; assembly: GCA_964569295.1. Lineage (GTDB taxonomy): Bacteria > Hydrogenedentota > Hydrogenedentia > Hydrogenedentales > JAGMZX01 > CAZMVU01. The sequence goes on along the minus strand of CAZMVU010000030.1, from coordinate 20,939 downwards.
GTGCCAGCCGCAACACGCGCAGGAACGCCACCAGCGGCAGCACAATGATCAGCAGGTCAATCCAGTGTGCGGTGCAATAGGCCACCTTCTTCCGCGCAACCGCCACCATGACGAAAAACTCGATCGCGAATGCCAGCCAGATGAGGCGGGTGCCCACTTCCACCAGACCCAGCAGCACGATATTCTGGTGCAGGGTTTCGCTCCAAAGGAACTCGATCGCCAGAATGGGCAGGATCATGAGCGCGACCACCGTCATGGGCCCGCTGAACTGCTGCTCGAGGCGCTGCTCGAACGACTTGTCCGCCTTATGCCAGCCGATAAACGGTACCCAAACATGGTTCGGCGCGAACGCGGGCGGTACACTCGGCCGCAGCGGGGGGACCAAGGCGGCAAAAAAGGCGAAGAGATGGCGTTTCCAGCCGCGCGCACGCCCGTACAGCAGCGAGAGCACGACAAATTCCGCCACAAACACGGCCCACACAGCCACAAACAACCACAAAAGCCGCAGCGCCAGATACAACGGGTCCGCCGTGCCCTGCCCGGCCGATTGCGGCAGTACCCCCGCCAGCATGACCAGGAAGAACAGTGACAAGAGCACCATCACGCCTGTCGTGGCGCGCTCGACCCGTGCGGCCATGGTGATCGGCTCCGGCATTGTTTCTGGTTGCATGTTTGCCCCCTAGCATCAAGGCGAATCGCACCCTATAACCTCGGGGACATTGTGGCCTACATACCACGGGTCAGGCAAATCTTTCGCCCGGCGTGGGAGGGATGACCTGGGCCTGCGGCCAGGCTGGTATGGGACAGGCCGTTGGCCCTGAAGAAAGGGCAGGTTGTTGTCTACAGGGAGGGCGAGCGTCCCCGCAAGCCGAAATCCCCAGGGAAATGCCGCAAGTCGTGGACTCCGGCGGCCTGAAAGGCCAATTACAAGATAGCCCAGGGCAACGCCTTGGGAAAACGTTCCCAATAAGACTCTTAGCGCTGAAAGCGCGTGACAAAGCTCCGCTGTATAGTCGTGCAGATTATCTGTACCGCCCTTTAAGGACAGGGCGGACAAAAGTCGCGCGGCTCGGAAAATGGGGGACAGCCCACGCGGGAATGACGGGTAGGCGGCGTAGGTGCGGCAGTGGACTACCCCTGGATTCCCGCTTGCGCGGGAATGACGGTCTGTTGCGATTCCCACCTGCGCGGGAATGACGGTCTGTTTGGATTCTGCAACGGTTACCGCGAAATTGTATTGGACAGCAGTGGTGATTCATAAGTTTTTCTTCATCTTGTCCATCCTGTCAATCCTGTCTATTTCCTTCACCGCTCCAAACATCTTTGCCGGCCAGGAGATGAAAGTTTCAGGGACAGACCCGTTTGCTACTTCGTAGTCTGTCCCTGGTACTTTCTGGTACTTTAACATCTACCGCGTCAGCGCGCCGGCGGCGATGCCAAGGCATACCCAGCCGATAATGAAGGCAACGCCGCCAATGGGCGTAATCGCACCGAGCCAGCGCGTCCCGGTCACCACGAGGAGGTACAAGCTTCCCGAGAAGATGATGACGCCGGCGAACCATGCCCACGCCGCGGCCGCCGTCCACTGGCTTTCCCATAAGGCCGCGCTGCCGGCGGCTATCGCTATGAGCGCAAGGGCGTGGTAGAAGTGGTAACGCACGCCCGTTTCGAAGACAGCGAGCATCTCGGCGTCAATCCGTTCCTTGAGTCCGTGGGCGCCAAAAGCCCCGAGCGCCACCGCAAGGCCGCCGAGGAGCGCACCAATGCGCAGGAATAGGGCCGCACTAGCCATGGGTCGCATCCTCCTTGCCGCGCTCGATGGTCGCCAGCGCCAGCGCGGCGAGCGCCGTGATGCCAGTGGAGATCGCGTCATCATTGAAGTCGTAGCCGGGTGTATGCAGCGCCTCATGCCGCGCTTCATCCGGCCCATCGACACCGAGCAAAAGGAACGTGCCAGGGACAACCTGGGTGTAGAAGGCAAAGTCTTCCGCCGTCATATAGGCGTGTTCCGGTGCGACTACATGCGCCGGTCCGAACTCGCCGGCGAGTGTCTCGTGGGCAAAGGCAGCCAGCGCGGGATCGTTTATCAGCGGCGGATACCCCACTTCGCCAAAGGTGACCTCGGCGGAAGCGCGCAGGGCCTGTGCCACGTGCGACGTAATGCGCTCGATGGCGGCGCGAATATGTACCCGGTCCTCCGGGGTAAGCGCACGGAACGTCCCTTCCATGACGGCCTCGCCCGGGATGATATTCGAGGTGGTTCCCGCGGCAATACGCGCCACCGTGACCACCCCCGGCGCCCAGGGGTCGAGTTCACGGCTGACAATGCCCTGGAGCGCGGTGGTCACATGAGCGGCCACGAATACTGGGTCGATACAGGCGCCCGGGTCCGCGCCATGGCCCGCCACGCCCGTAATAACCACGCGGAAAAAGTCCGCGCTTGCCATCACACAGCCGGGCCGGATGCCCACCGTACCCACGGGGAGTCCCGGCCAGCCATGCAATGCAAACGCCGCCAACACCCCGTCGCACACACCTTCCGCCACCATGCGTTCGCCGCCCGCTCCCTGTTCCTCCGCCGGTTGGAAGACAAAACGCACCGTGCCATGGAGGATTTCGCGGTGGCGTGCCAGTACCTCGACCACCCCACACAGACACGCCATGTGCCCGTCGTGTCCGCAGGCGTGCATGAAGCCGGGACGCTCCGAAGCGTAGGGCACGCCGGTTTCTTCCTGCATTTCGAGCGCGTCCATGTCGGCCCGAAGCAGCACGCTGGGCCCCGGCCGGCCGCCCACAAGTTCCGCGACGATACCGGTGCCGCCGGCATAGCCTGCCTGGTGGGGTATCCTGGCGGCATCGAGAAAGCGGGCAATGCGCGCGCTGGTGTCATGTTCCGCGTAGCGTGCCTCGGGAATACGGTGCAGATCGTGGCGCAAGTCCTGTATGGCCGGCGTAACCTGTGCGATAGTGTCACGAATAGATTGGTTCATGCGCTCAATCATAAGGTTACCCGGCTGCCGGGGAATGCCGAGATGCTAATTTCGAGGTCAATATCCGTGCCCGATTCACGGTCACGCACGCGTAACGCCGAATCCCAGCAACTCCAGTGGCGGCGTACCTCATAGGACTGACTGCGTATGCTGCGGTCCTCAAAATCGTAGCGCTGCTCGAAACCGAGTCCCCACTTTTCGCTGACCTGGTAGCCCAGTCCATAGAGAATTTCCCGGTTGAACACCGTGCCCCGCGTTTCCGTGAAGCTGAAGCCGAGCCGCCCCTGCAGGCGTCCATCTACCATTTCATCGTTGTAGTAGAGTTGTGCGAGCAGACGGTTAAAGTCGCCGAAAGCGGCATTGAGCCGGCGTGCGGAATCGAGCGTGAAGGGACTCTCGAAAAGCCCGTCCAGCTGGTCGGGGTCGACATTCCCATCCGGCTGCGGATTGTCCACCTCCGTATCGCCGATGACCTCATGGCGCTCTCCCATGATCAGCAGGCCCCACCATGGGCGGGGGCGCAAGTCCAGCTCGATCTCGTAGTCCTCTGTCTTGCTGAACTCGCTCCAGAAGTCGTTGCCCTGGTAGAGCGTCAACCGCCCCACAGGCCATACCTGCCCCGATGCCTCATCCTTGCCATAGATGACATTATCCAGCTTGGATTCGATACGGCTGCGCCCGAAATTCGTGTCGAAGGTGTCGAAAATAGGGGTGTCGTCCGCGTCCAGCGTGGGCTCCGGGCGGTAGGAATAGGTGATGGACGGCACAACGACATGCTTGAAACCACTGAAGCCCAGGAATCCGTCATAGCGCTTGTGGAAGCGTGTTTGCCCGGTGATACCGACGGTGTTTCCCACGCGGAAAGCGGCCGAGTCATCCGCGCGCTTGCGGGCGTACCACGTGGTATCCAGCTCGTAGAAGGGGGTAACCGCGATCGCCTCGCTGAGATCGAGGTCATAGGTCAGGCGGGCCACATGGACCGAACGCATGCCATAATCCCCCTGCGGTTGGCGGTCGAGGTAGCCCGTGGCGCTATCGAAGCTAAGGTAGGTGCGGGGGATCACCTCCCGATCGAGCAGACGGAAGGTGCCTTCCGGCAGACGCTCGGTATCGGCCATCCAGTTATGGGTGTTGAGCCGCATGGTGCCGGCGGCGATATAGCCGGGCTTGCTGTAGGTCACATGGGCGAAAGTGCGCGGCTCGGTGCGGTCCTGGAAACGATCGTAATAGAAATCCTTGTAGAAGTCTTCGTCTTCCCACTGCTCCGCCTGCATACGCACGACCAGGTCTTGGCGCGGCTCGTAGCGGTTGTACCAGTGGATATAGCCGCGTTCTTCGGTGGTATACAGCCCGTGGATTTCCCCCTCCGTGCGGTACAGGGGCGAAGCGGGCTTCGACATAAAATCGTAGACCGCATCGCCGCCGAGACCGATCCCCGCGTCCTGGGTTACATAGAGCCGGGGGCCTGCGGAAATCTCCGGCGTAAAATGAAAGCGCTGCCCCACATTCATAAACATTCCCAGATTCGCCTGGCGCCCGCTGTCGAAGTCGGCGGCCCAGGGATATTTCGCGTCTTCTTCGCGGCTCCATAGGGGCACGTAGATTGGCGTGTCCACATTGCGTATTTGCAGACGGGCGTGTTTGCCGTAGACTGGCTCGCCGTCTTCGACGCGAAGCTCGGTTATGCGGATGCGATACGGGGCGGGGTCGGATTCGCAGGTAGTCACCCACACCTCTTCTCCGGTAAACTCGCCCGGCCCCGTCATTTTTATCCGTTCCGCTGCAAAGTAAAACGGATCGTTCCACCCTTTGATTCCGGTGATTTCGCCCGTATCCGACAGGGCGTCGTAATCCACCAAAGCGCTCTCGATCTCGCGGTCAGGCTCGATGATCCGCACATTCACCGCCTCGAGGGTTCCCAACGACAACCGGCGTTTCGCCTGTTCCTGGGCGGTCTCACTCACGAGCGGATAGGGAGTGGGCACCGCCGTTTTCGCGGGCAGGGTGTAGAAGACCTCATCCGCCGTGAGTACGCTTTGCCCCTGCTCCATTACGACGTTGCCCTGCGCATGCATCTCGCCCGTGGTGCGGTTGAAGGTAAACGTATCCGACCGGAACCTGGTTTCGCCCAGGCGCAAACGCACATTGCCCTCTGCCTCGACCACTTCCGAATCGAGGCTCCCCCCCATGTTATCCGCATCGAGATCGCGCAGGGGCTGCGTCCAGTCGGGGGTCTGGAAAAGGCTTTCCGCCGGGCCGAAGTTGCCCCCCGCTTCGAGTGCATCGACGAGCGAGGGCGCGGACGGCGCCTGGAAAGGCATGGCCGAAGGACGGCGCACAAGGCGCGGTGCGCGCGTTTCTTCGACCAGCCGGGGGGGCGGCATTTGCTGCGCAGGTTCCCTCGTCTGCGTGATGCTGGAAGGAGCCAGCGGCGTTTCCGGCACCCGGATAACCGGCCCGACAGACCTCGGTGCATCGGCCGGGGGGGCCGGGGGGGCCGGCGCGGCGGGCGCTTCCTGCGCCTTGCTGGCGCTGTCCGCCGGTACTGCTGCCGGTTCTGTGTCAGGGATGCCATCGGCAGGGGCCGCCTCGCGCTGCGGTTCACGCGTATCCTCTTCTGCAGGCGGTTCCTGCGCCGGAGAATCCGCCAGCGCCGGGTCCGCTAACGGCTCTGTCCCGGCGGGTTCCGCATCGACAATGCGCAACGTGTCGTCTTTGCTGGGTGCCCCCGCTGCGCTTCGCGCCGGTGATGGCAGGATGGGGGGCGGGGGTGGTGCGCCGCCGCTGTCCTCTGCTGTGCGGGCCGTATAGGTGTGCCCGGCAGGGTTGTGTATGTGCCATTGACGCGCCGCCGGCGCAATGGCCACCGTGATACCGCCGCCGGCGGCGAGAACTGGCGCCGGTACGGCGAGGGGCAGGCGTTCCACCGGGTCGAGGTCGCCGGCCAGCCACAGCACCTCGCTGTTTGTGCGTGCCAGCAACCGGCCGGCGGCGCACGCGACATCCTGGACGGCAAGCGACTGCTCATGCAACACTTTGCCCGTGGCGCCCGCCACCACTTGCAACATGTCTTCGGTGGCCAACGCAAAGCGGTTCCCCGGCAGCGCCGCCAGGGACCGGGGTGCTGAATCGGTCTCGATGGAAACAGGTTCGCCGCCGCTGTACGGATAGAAGCGCACTTCGGGCACGGCCTGGCCGGCGACGGCCAGCCCCTCCTCGCCCGCCGCGATAGCGGTGGGAACTTTGGGCGGGAACGGCAACTCTTCCTGTTCGCCCGTGGCTGGGGCGATGATTGTCACCGTGTCGCCAAAGGTGGCCGTCACGGCGAAGCGCCCATCCGGCATGGCCGCGATGGCCCCCGGGCTTTTGCCGGTGCCGACCGTGGTATGTACGGTGTGCTCCGGGAGCAGGACAATGCTTACCGTGTTGTCGAAGCGGTTAGCGCAAGCGAGGTAGCGCCCATCGGCGGCAATGGCCAGAGCGGCGGGGCCCCTGCCCACCGGGATACGCGCAATCCGGTCCCGGCCGGCCGGATCGTATGCCCATACGGCCGCCAAGTCGTACACCGCGAAATACACCGCGTGTTGTGTGGCGTCGATCGCCGCGTCCCGAAAGACCGCGCCGGCTTTCTCCGGCGTAAAGGCATGCTGCGAAACCGCCGTCGCCGCGCAGAGCAATGCGGCTCCCAACACAGCGCGGAATGCCATCCGTTGTTCCCCTTAAAGGTCAGGTTGCTATGCTGCCAACGCTGAAAACGCTATCCCTTGATGCCACCGCACCCCTGCCCTCCCAACAATGTCTGCATCGCACGGCACCAGGCAACCGTACCGCTACATACACCTACTTGCCGGGTACCACCATCCAAAAAGCGGCCACCGACTTTCCGCGCAGCTTTTCCTGCGGTTGCGCAGGCTCTTCTTCCGCTTCTTCTTCCGCTTCCGCTTCCGCTTCCGCTTCTTCTTCGACTTCTTCTTTCGCTTCTTCTTCTGCTTTTTCTTCCGCTTCTGCTTCCGCTTCTGCCGATTCCTTGTCCGTATCGGCCGGCGCGGCCTCATCCTGCGCAAATGTAACCGCCGGCATCACGAGCAAACACGCCAGCAGAACCATACACGAGATGCTTTTGTACGACATGCTTACACCGCTCCTTCCATTTGAATTTCCACCTGTTCCGGCGCGGAGATGGCGTTTACCGCGCCCGCCACCTGCACACTCAATGCGCCCACTGCGTTGGCATAACGTGCGCACCTTTCGAGGTCCCAGCCCGCGAGGCGCCCGTGTAAAAAGCCGGCACACGCCGCATCGCCGGCGCCCGTGGTGTCCACCGCCGAAACCGCATGCGCGGGGAAACGCACCGCCTGTTCTCCCGCATAGGCGTGCAAGCCCTCCGCGCCGAGTTTAATCACAACCGTGCCCACGCCCCGGTTTTGGAAAAACCGCGCCATGGCTTCGGGTTCCTCCTCGCCGGTGATGTGCAGCGCCTCCTCCCGGCTACTGAAAACAATGTCCGTATGCGGCAGGACCGTGGCGATACGCGGCAACCAGATACCTTCGCCGTCGAAACACGTATCGAACGAGGTGATCACACCACGCGCCCGCGCCTCCTTGAAAAGCCGTGTCATCGGGTCGCCATCCAACTTCGGTGTCACACCCGGGCCGCCCCAATGCACCGCCCGCGCCCCGTAGATGAGTTGCTCATCGAGGTCTTCCGGTGCGAGGGCCGCCGCCGCCCCGAGGTGATGCAAAAACGTGCGCTCGCCATCACTGCGCACCAGCACGACCGTGGCCGGCGTACCATGCGCGGGATCACGTTTGGTGTACTGCGTGTCTACGCCCGCCTGTTCGAGTACCTGTAAGCTCTGGCGGCCGAACGCATCGTCACCCACGCGCCCGATAAAGGCGGCCTGACCTCCCAAATGCGCGAACACCGCGGCCGTAACGCCCGCAAGGCCGCCTACTTGCATGTCCAGTGTGTCTACCAGGCCCAGTGTGCCCAGTGCCGGCAGCGCGTCGACGGGACGTACCAGTACGTCGGCACACACGAGTCCGATACTTACCATGTCAGCAGGCATAACTCATAACCTCTTTAGCAACAGGCGTTTACCGCCCTGAACGGTTGCACCCACACGCCACCGAGTATAGCACCTGACACCCCAGCGCGCAACGCATTCATCGCGCATCGGGCACCGGCTTCAACCGTCGCGCCGGCGCAATGCCTTGATGAGCGAAGGCAAACGGTCTTCCACCTGAAAAAAGCGCAGTATTCCGTCCTTGTCGATAACCACCGTCTGGGGGATAAAATTCACTCCATAGTTGTCGAAGGTTTTGAAGGGGTCCGCATCGCAACCGATGGGGAAACTGATTGCGTGCTTCTCCACGTATTTCCGGACCTCTTCCGGCTCGACCGTCGCGTCGTGGATGCCGACAAACGTTACATCGTCGACGTCTTCGTAGAGCCGGTCGAGAAGCTGCATCTCGACCATGCGGTTCAAGCCCAGGGGGCTGTCGTCGAAACTGGCCCAGAAGGTAATCACCACCACCTTGCCGCGCAAGTCCTCGATGGTCACCTCATCCGCATTGATCCAGGTGTCGCAGGCCAACGGCGGCGCCGGCTCACCCACGAGGCCGCTGAGGTCATTGCGATTACCCGTGACCGGCCTCTCTTCGAGATCGGGTTCATAGGGTGCAAGTTCCACGTCGTGCTGACGGCGCTGGCGCAGATCGACCGCGAACTGTTTGCGCCAGAGCCGCAGCCGATGCTGCGCGAGCAGGGCCACCTCGGGCGATTCCGGCATGCGCGGCAGTTGGATGAAATACTTTCCTTCTTCGTCCGTCACGCTCCAGTACGGCGGCATGAGCCCCACCGTCTCGACAAGCGCCTTGGGCACGCCATTGCCATCGGCATCCAGGACCCGGCCGGTAATCTCCGGCAGCGGCACCAGGGTAATCGGGGCGAGCTCAACCTGCTGCTTGTCGCCCATGTCGAACGGCACCGCCTCGAAGGACTCGAGCATGTATCCCGACGGCGGCACCACCAACAATACCCCTTCCTTGGTGCCCACCTTGAGCCGGAAGGTGCCGTCATGTTGGGTGAAGGTTTCCTCGTAGATGGTATCGCCGACCCGATACGCTACACGCACCCCTGCGCTCGGTTGCTCATTCTCCTGCACCACGCGTCCGGTGATGAACCGTGGCGCGCGTAATTCAAGGTTGACGATCTCCTCCTCTGCATCCGCATCGAGCAGGACCGCTTCCGGCGGCGGCGCGGCATAGTCCGGGTGGCGCACACCGAGGGTATAGCCGCCGGCCGGCGCGCGCATACGGTACAGGCCTTCCTCGTCCGAGAGGGCTTGTGCACGCACCACGGAACCCTGGTCCGTGCTGAGGAGCAAGAGTACGCGCGCGCCCGAAACGCCGTCCTCCCCGCGCATCACGCGCCCGCGCAGTTCCACCCCCGGTTCGAGAGTGAAATCCTGCGTATCCGCCAGCACCGGCAGGAAAGGCACCATGAGGTCCGCATAGTCATAGTGCCCTACCACAATGCGCAAAACCGCATCTTCCGGCAGCAACGGCACTTCGATCACCCCCGCGTCATTGCTGCGCAACCGCGGAAAACCGTGCGGAACGAGATCTTCTACCGGCACATGAAAGTTATTGTTCACCCGCATGCTGCGCATGTGTGCGCCCGGGACCGGCTCGTACTCCGGGCCGCGTATGCGCAGGGTGAGCGTGGCCGGTTCCAACAGGTGAATGCTGATCATGCCCTCCCCCGCCAGAAAGCCCGTGTAGCCGCCGACAGCAAGCCCGGGCTTGTACGCCACCACTTCGACCGCCCCGACATCCACGCCAGCGAAACGGAAGTTCCCCTCCGCGTCCGTGGTGGTCTCGCGGATCTGCCGCTCCTGACTCAACCATACCGCCGCCCCGGCAACCGGCGCTTCTTCCGCATCAAATACCGTGCCGGAGAGCGATAACTCCGCCATGGACGCTGCCTGCGCGGCAAGGACCAGCACCGCCGAAAGGAATAAAAAGCGTGACATTGGGCAATGTTGCATAGGGTGTCTCATTAACGGTTGTTATGCCATGACCTCCAGCTTCAAATCATGCTGCATGATACCAATCATCGCCTGGTCTTGTCTTTCCCTGCTGGAGTTCACATGCTTGCACCTGAACCACGCCTCGTTTCATGGGCGAATGTGTCCTGAGTCGGACTATGGTATCGGCCGCGTCGCTATCGTTCTTTTCGAGACGCAGGGCGATTCTGTCTCCTGTGGTGCCAAGGGTAAGTCTTCGCCGGCCGGGTTCGAGTTGAATGTCCGCTATATCCGGCTCTGCGCCCGTGTCGATCTGGATGGACGATGGTGTTGCCGCCCCGTCCAAGCGGCTGAGGTGAAGCTGAACGTCTTGATCCATGCTCGATACAATAACGCCGTGTCCTTTTGGGAGTCCCGCAGTACAAGGGGACTGGGTACCCGCGTAAGGAATCCGGGTAGCCTCCTCAAACAGATGGCGCCGGGGCCGGTGCCACGCGAATACAGATTCCACCTGTTCCTGATGCTGCGATCGGATCGCCCCATCGAGGTGAACGCTCCTATAGAGATTCGACCTTTCGCCACTCGCCATGGTCACAGCGGCCCTCTTCGCGAGTTCATGGGCATCGGCGCGCAGCTCAGGTACATGCCAATCCTTGCCTGCCGGGGAGACGAGTTCCCAGGGGTGACAAGACTCCCGGCGATACTGATTCGCCTGAAGCCAGGTGCTCTTCTTGAAGTCAGGTAATTCTTCAGCCGTTTCCCGTGGGCCGTTTCCTATACTTCATGAAGCTGCCCGGTATTGGCTTATCAGCAAGATCAAAGTTGTCACGCTCTTGGCGGGGCGACTCTCCCCCGCCTTATGGTCGTTACGGGCACCCATTAGGTGGCCCGTTGTCACCATGGTTCCAGGGTTTCTCTTCATGATCGCACGTTATGCCGCATGGTCGGATCACGCGTGGTTCCTGTCTCCTGCCGGCTGGCGCCACCCGCCCCGTTACAGACCGATAATTCAACCGCCCTGTCCGTAGGCGCCACGGCGCCCCATTTGTTAGAATCAAGGAAAACACTACAGGCGATACTTCAAAGGACTCCTGCCACCCATGAAACATGCAACAAGCGATGCATTCTCGCGCCGGCAATTTCTTGCAGCGAGCGCTTTGGCACTTGGCGCCACCGGCTGCCTCGGTGATCATGAACCCGCCGCACCTCGCGTAAACCCGCCGCTGACCGAGAAGCCGAATATCATCGTGTTTCTGCCTGACTCGCTCCGGGCGGACCGGATAGGGGTCCACGGATTCGAGCTCCCCGTATCGCCTGCGCTGGATGAGTTTGCCCAGCAGGCCTATGTCTTCGAGCAATGTCACACGCAAGCTACCTGGACCAAGCCTTCCATCGCCTCCCTCTTCACCGGCGTGCCGCCTTGGGTACATGAAGCGGGCCTGGGCATCCACGGCCATTACAACCACCATAAGGGCGAGGCCCAGGTGTTGCGCGACGATTTCGCGCTGCTCGCGGAAGAACTCGAGCTTGCCGGCTACGCCACGGCCTGGTTTCTCGAGAACGGCGTCATCGCTTCGGAATCACTCGGCTTCCGGCGCGGTATGAACCACTTCGAGCATGACGCCCAATTCAACATGCCGGCGCAAATGCGGGCGATTATCCAGTGGATGCACGCGAACCAGGACAGGCCGTTCTTTGTGTTCGTGCACTTCGTCGACCCCCATTATCCGTTCACGCCGGCGGACAGCACCTACGAAACCGTGCATGGCACTGCCCCGGCGTTGGCGCTCGAGGGCATGAATTCCGAGGACCGCGACTTCTGCACCGCCTACATGGAGAACCCCGCCCGCCTGCGAGGGGACGAAGGCCGGGTCAATCTCGAAGGAAAATCGGCCGCTGTAATGGACCATATCCAGCGCCTCTACGCCGCAGAAATCCGCGGAATCGATCATCAGTTCAGCCGCCTCACCGGCTTCCTCGAACGCACCGGACTGCTGGACAAGAGCGTCGTCGCCTATATCTCCGACCACGGCGAAGCCTTCGGCGAACATGGTGTTTACTACCACATGCAACCCCCCTATGTGCACCAGACCCATGTGCCGCTGATTGTGCGCATGCCCGGTCAAACCCTGCAACAGCGCGTGCCCGAAACCGTCGCCCTCTACGACCTATACAGTACTTTTCTCGCCTTCGCCGGCCTTACGCCCGCCGACTATGTGCAGGCGCAACCCCTCTTTACGCCCACGGGCACACTCGCCGTCGACAAGAACCGCACGGTCATCTCCGTGCAAGACGGCCTGCGGCCTTATCCTGACAAATGGGTTTATGGCATTACCGAAGGAGAGAAGAAGCTGATCATCGACCAGCACAAGAACACGCTGGAGGCCTACAACCTGCGCACGGATCCCATGGAAAAGAACAACCTCGTGGCAAACGGCTCGCTGCCGCCCGCCCTCGATGGCCTCCGCACCCATTTCGAGCATACCTATGCTCGCGGGCGCAAACAGGCCAAGCGCTTTGGCAAGCCGGCTTGGACCACCGAGGAACAGGACATGCGTGAAGCCATGGAAGCGCTCGGTTACCTGTAGCCATCGGTGCCGGACAACACGCTATCAGCCCAGCTTCGGCGCGAATTCCTTGGCCCAGTAGGTCAGGATGAGCGACGCGCCGGCACGCCGGATACTCAGCAACGCCTCACGCACGGCGCTTTCCCGGTCTATCCAGCCGTTGGCGGCGGCGGCCTCGATCATGGCGTACTCGCCCGACACATTGTATGCGGCGAGAGGCGCCTCGAAGGTGTCCGCCGCTGCACGGATGATATCGAGGTAGGACAGCGCCGGCTTCACCATCACCATGTCGGCGCCCTCATCCAGATCTTCCGCAATTTCCCGCAACGCCTCCTGCGCGTTGGCCGGGTCCATCTGGTATGAGCGTCGGTCACCGAACTGCGGCGGCGACTCGGCGGCGTCGCGGAAGGGGCCGTAGAACGCCGAGGCAAACTTTGCGCTGTACGCCATGATCGGCACATCGCCATGTCCGGCGTTGTCCAGCGCGCCCCGAATCGCGCCGACACGCCCGTCCATCATGTCCGAGGGCGCCACGATATCCGCGCCATGGGCCGCATGCGCCACGGCCTCCTTCACGAGCAACTCGATGGTGCCATCGTTGTCGACGTCGGGCCGGCCATCACGGTTGTCCATGACCACGCCGCAGTGGCCGTGGTCTGTGTATTCGCACAGGCACACATCCGTGATGACGCACAAATCCGGCAGAGCCTCTTTGATGGCTTCGATGGCACGGCACACAATCGCATCGCTCGTGTAGGCCTCCGAACCGAGGGCATCCTTCGATTCCGGAATGCCAAAGAGGATTACCGCCGGCACCGCCGCATCCGCGATGGCGCGGCATTCTTCAACACACCTGTCCACACTGAGCTGGCACTGGCCCGGCATGGACGCGATGGGCTTACGAACGCCCCGGCCAGGGCGCACAAACAATGGTTGTATCAGGTTATCCGGGCGAAGTGTTGTTTCGCGGATCATGCGGCGCAGGGTGCTGTTGCGCCGCATCCGGCGCAGGCGTGTAACCGGAAACATGGCATGTACCTCGCAGTCTTTGGTCGGTTCGACCACCTGTCCACTTCGCGCACAATGTATATGCGCCATCCTGGCGCGTTAAAGAGGCTCGAGGCCTCTTCTGCCTTGTCCGTGTTCCCCACTCGATCACAGCGCCAGACCGGGGCTTGGCGTGGCATCGAGGCCGCCGGTGAAACCATGGGCCAGGCGCGACAACCCCGCCGCGGCGATCATGGCGCCGTTGTCAACGCAGTAGGTGAATGGTGGCAGAAAAACCGCCGCGCCGATCTCGTCCGACAACCGTTGGCGCAACAGCGTGTTCGCCGCCACGCCCCCCGCCAGCACGAGGCGTGTGTGGCCGGTAGTATCGAGGGCCTGTTTCGTCTTGATGAGCAGCAGGTCGACCGCGGCCGCCTGGAAACTCGCGGCCACATCCTCGATCCGATGACCGCCATCGCGCAGCGCATAGAGCACGGCCGTCTTGAGCCCGCTGTAGCTGAAGTCGAGGTGCGCCGCGCCCCGCATGGCACGCGGCAGATCGAGGGCTTGCGGGTCGCCGTGCGCCGCCGCTTCCTGGACCGATGGCCCACCGGGATACGGCAGCCCCAGCAACCGCGCTACCTTGTCGAACGATTCGCCCACGGCGTCGTCCCGCGTCGTGCCGAGAATGTGGTATTCGTGCGCCCGCGGACAGTCGATAAGTTGCGTGTGCCCGCCGCTCACGACGAGTGCGAGAAACGGGAACGCCGGCGGCGGGTCACAAAAGAACGCACTGAACACATGGCCCTCGATGTGGTGCACCGGCACAAAAGGCTTCTGCCACGCATAGGCGAGCGCCTTGGCAAAACACAGCCCCACCAGCAGCGACCCCATGAGCCCTGGGCCGGCCGTTGCCGCCACGGCATCCACCTCGCCGCCGGCTTTGTCCATGGCGCGTGCGACAAGTTGCGAGATGATCTGCGTGTGCTGACGCGACGCGATCTCGGGCACCACCCCGCCGAACTCCCGGTGCACATCGATTTGTGAGGCCACCTCGTTCACGATGACCCCGCCCGCATCGTCCACTACAGCCACCCCCGTTTCATCGCATGAGGTCTCGATACCGAGCACGCGCGTCATTGTACAAGCTCCGAGGCATGCACCAGCGTCAGCCCCTTCTCTTTCAATTCCGGCAACGCCTCCGCCAACGCGTTCACGGTCTCTTCGCGAAAATGCCCAATGCCCACCGCCGCCCCATGCTTCTTGGCATATTGCACCAGCGTATCCAATTGCTTGTTGATGTAGTCGCCGTTTGATTCATTGTCCAGGAAAAGCGCCCGTTGCGCCGCGGGCACCCCGGCGCTCCGTGCCATATCATAGGCCACCGTGGTGTGGACGGTCCGGCTGTCCACGAAATACAGGTCCTTCTCCCGCAGCACCTCGATAAATGGCCTCATATGGGCCTCCGAGGAGGTGAACTTCGACCCCGTGTGGTTGTTCACCCCGGCTGCACCCGGCACCTCGGCAAGCGCATTGCGCGTGTGCTCGGCGATGGTTTCCGCCGTCATGCCCGTGTCGATGCAGCCGGGAAACCGCGCCACACTGTCGCTGTTTGTTTCCATCGGCATGTGCAGCATGACCTCGAAGCCTTTAGCCCGTGCCATCTCGGCCGTCGCAGCGGCATGCGGCGTATAGGGAAGAATGGCGAGGGTGAGTCCCGTATCCAGTGCAAGCACCGCCTCGGTCAACGTACCGCCATAGCCCCCGTCGTCAAGGATGATCGCCGCCTTCGCGCGCTCCCGCGCCGCCCCCGGCGGAATTGGCCGCACCAGCAACGCATCGTCTGCCGCCCCTTCCAGCATCTCAAGAGGCAACGCCGACTGGGCCGGTACGTCTCGCTGTTCTGCGGCGCCCTCGCTTTCTTCGTCCCCGTCCGCGGCCGCATTGGGCGGTGCCGGGCTGTCCCCACTCTTCGGGGCGGGGGCGTCTTTACGCGGTACCTCGAGGGCAACGCAATCAAACCCGGCATAGGCGATACGCAACACTGCACGCGCCTGGTCCGGTGTGCTTGTCACCGTGGAAATGGCACGCTCCGTCATCCGCTCGAGCACCGCCGCCTCGACATCGGCGAGTGTAAGTCCCGCCGGTAACGCGGCCTGGTACCGCGTGAATGCCCACAGCGTATCCGCATCTTCCCGCTCGGCCGCACGCGCATCGGCCAGTGCCGCCTTCGGCACACCCAGTTCCTCGAGCAGCGCCGCGAATTCATCGGCCAGGCGGTAGCACGCGGCCCGCAGATCCGTCCGCTTTACCGGCGCTCCCGCCGCCTGGCTTGTCTCGAAGCGCACCTCCGCGAAAACACGGCCCGTAAAGGCCAAGCTCAGTGTGTTTTCCTGCGGATTGTCGAATGCATCCACCTGCCCCTCATGGGCCCGCGTCATGGTTTCTTTCACGACGCGCCTTAAGCCCTCCGCATCCACCTCCGGCGCTGCGGTCACGGTAAAGCGATAGAGATCCCAGTGACTCTGCGCATCCTGCAATGGAATGGGGCCGCTTTGCGCCACATCGTCGGCCGGCACCTGGTGACGCTGCAGGATGCCGATCACCTCCTGCGCGAGTTCCTTCGTGTAGGGCCGCAGGTTTATAGGGCGCGTATGCAGGTAGTGCAGCACCAACACGGCGGCCAAGAGTCCCGCCACAAGGACCACGGCGAACCCGAGCAGTGTCGTGCTCCATGAGGGGCCGGCGCCCGGCGGGGCCGGCATGTTGACTGCGTTGTCTTCGGGCATAGGCGCGTGTTCACCGTGGTTGCTTTTGTGGTTGTAATTGTAAGGCCGGCTCAGCAGTCGACCCACCGGACATCGCCAATATCATATCCCAAGAAACGCCGCCCGATACGAACAAACGCCGCTGGGGCATCCGTTACGAGAAATGAGCGGCGGACCGGCGCACCGTCCGGCGCCTGCAAACCTGCCTCGGCGAGCGTGTGCGCCACGACCCGCGCCGTCTCCTGGGCACTATCCACCAATGTGACCCCGCCGCCCGCCACCTCGGCAATAACCGTTGTCAGCAGCGGATAATGGGTACAGCCGAGTACGAGCGTGTCCACGCCCGCCGTCAACAGCCCCCCCAAGTACGTGCGGGCCACTTCCCGCGGCACCACCCCTTGGGTCCATCCTTCCTCGGCCAACGGCACAAACAGCGGACACGCCCGGCAGACAACCTTTGCATCCGGCCGCACCGCCGCAATAGCCCGCGGATACATGCCCGAACCCACCGTGCCGGCGGTGCCAATGACGCCGATCCGCCCCGAGCGGGTGGCCTTGGCGGCGGCCGCCGCCCCGGGCATAATCACGCCCAACACCGGCAAGTCCAACTCGGCGCGCAGGGTCTCGACCGCATAGGCCGAGGCGGTGTTGCACGCCACGATCAACAGCTTGATGTCATGCCCCTGCAACAGCCGCGCACACGCCCGGGCATAGCGGATTACCGTATCGCCGGATTTTGTGCCGTAGGGTACCCGCGCCGTATCGCCCAAGTACACCACCGACTCGCCGGGAAGCAGCTCGGTAACCTGGCGATATACCGTGAGTCCCCCCACGCCCGAGTCGAATATCCCGATGGCCCCCTGGCGGCGAGCCGCAGATGCGGTGCTGCCCCCCGGGGCGGCTGGATACGATTTGGCGGCCGGATGCTCCATGGTTGCCCGGTCAGCGCGCCTGCGCCCAGTCCCGGTTCGCCACGAACGCCTTCGAAAGGTCGAGGTGGGCCGGGTAGCCTTCGCGCGGCGCCGCGCCCTCGATCAGAAACCGCACCCGGCGCACGGGCGGCTCGTCTTCACCGCCCAACTCCTGCTGGGTAAGCGTGTTTACAATACCGTACACCATGAGCGCCTCGAGCGACACCGAATTTTCCTGCGCTGTATCCGCATGCAAATCACGGGAAAAATCAATCACCAACTCGCCATCCTGCAACAGGTACAGCGCGCGCACCGTGGTTTCCGCCGGAAAAATCGGGGCACTCACCCGGCTCGGTCCCTTGCCCAATTCCTCGAGGGCTGCCCGGCAATTCTCGGCCGTCGACGCCGTCACATCGATCCGGCGCGCCTCCGTGGTCAACCCCAACCCATCTTTGCGCGCGAAGTAAAGGTTTACCTCACGGCTGCCACGGCTGGCCGCCGGACGCGGCCGCGACGCCGCCTCACCGTCCGTCTTGGCCGTGGCCGCATCTCCACGCAAAAGCATCAGGGGGTCGCGGCCCTCGCGCACCATCTCGTTGGCAAGCAGGAGCAGGGCGAATAACAGCACGAGCGTGAGAAGCGCCCACACTGACAGCAGGATATTGCGCACTATGCGGCCCCGGTATTCCTCGCTCATGACGCCCCCAAACCAAGCGCTTGCTTGAGGCCGTCGGCCACGCCCCGGGCAATCGCCGCGCGATGGCGTTGCTCTCCCAGCAGACGCGCATCCGCCGCGTTGGTGACGAATCCAGTTTCCACCAGCACCGCCGGCATGTTCAGGTCGCCCAGCAGGCGCAACGGGGCCGCATGCACCGCATACGCCGGCCATTCGTCTCCCATTGTATCCGCCAGGCCCTGGGCGACATCCTCGGCCACGCCGAGACTTTTCTGGTAATACCGCCCTTGCCGGGTTCCCTCGGGCGGCGCCCACACATACACCAAATAACCGCGGGCGTCCGGTGCGTGCGACGCGCCCACGTGCAGGCTTACCAGCAGGTCGCCCTCCGCCTCATTGGCCAGATGCACCCGTTTCGGTGCCGGCAATTCCTTGTCTTCCTGGCGCGTCAGATAGATGGTCAGATCGGTCTCTTCTTTCAGAATACGGCCGATTTCCTGCGCCAATGCCAGGGTCACCGCCTTCTCCTCCAGCCGTTCGGGCCCCAGGCTGCCCGTATCATAGCCGCCATGCCCCGGATCGATGACCACCGTCTGCGCACCCGCCTGGGAAGACGCGGCGAGCATCGGTTCCGTTGGTTCCGCCGACTCGATCGGCGCCTGCGTGACTTCCGGCGGGGACAGTTCCGGCCCCGGCGGCGCCTCGAGCGCGAGGGGCGGCGCATCCGGTGACGGTTCAGTCATGTCGTCTGCGCCGGTGCCTCCCTCCCGCGCCGGGGCTTCCATCGGCGCCAGCAATTCCGCCGACTCCACGGCCTGCGCGGAGCGGGGTGCGTCAGACTCCGGTTCCAGTGCGTCAGACTCCGGTTCCAGTGCGTCAGACTCCGGTTCCAGCGGTTCGAGCTCGGCGGCGCGTGTGGTCCCTTCATCAGGCACCGCCTCGGACCGGTCCAGGAACAACCGGAAGGCCTTAAAAAAAAACGGCGGCACATCGCTCATGGCGATGCGCAGTTCCTCGGCCTCCGCCCACAACGCGTGCTTCAAGGTATAGGTCTGTGCTCCCCCCTCCGTCTCGATGGCCACGCGATCCTCGTCAACCCGGAGCCGCGCGCTCTTGCCCGCCAAGTCCACCACCACCGTGCCATCGCTACGTCGAACACCGCCGCCAAAAGCGCGCACCAAGCGGCGCAAGGAGACATACGAACCGCCGGACGGCCCCGCCACGGGCGTGACCGTGGCCGCGCGGGTCTCGCCGAAGACCTCGGCGGTGTAGGTCACCGCGGCCGGCGCCGGCAACGCCAACACTGCCATGGCGCACACCAATAGCCAGCCGACAGCAGGACGCGAAAAAGCAGTGTCCTGCGTTTGGGACGCCGTTGCGGAGGCGCGGGATGTTGAAATAACCATCACGTTTATAGCCACGATCTACTGCGAATGCTTGTCTACAGTGTGGCGCACTATGGCATTGTCCGAGGTCGTTCCTGCCCCACCACCACCGCCGGGACTGCGGAAAGTGACCAGCAGCAGGGCCAACAACCCTACGAGCAACGCCAACAGGACGCCGAAGCCAATTTTTTCCTGGGTCGACATCGGTTCTTATACCCATTCTACCCGGGCGGGTTCCATTCAAGCACCACATTCCGCGTCTTTTGACGGCACCATTCTAGTACTACCGCCGAACCGCAACGGAGAAGAAACAGCGCCAACCGCATTGCTCACGCGCCCCGGTTCAACTCTCGCGGCGGCGCTTCTCGTCCAAGGCATCATGCACCGATGTATTGCCCAAATCAGGCTTCCGCCGTGCTGAGAGCTTTACCTGGCTCTGCGCCTTGAACATCTGCGTGTTCAGCTTGTCCAGGCACGCCTGACACAACCGCTTGCTGATGCTAATGGCCGGAGCGCCGCACATGCCGCATCTCACGCCTTCTCCGCCCTCGACCTTGGTTGTAATCACACCTTGTTCGAGCATGCGCTTTACACAGGCGATATCCACATCCGCCTTCGTAGCCACTTCATCCATGTTCAAGTTCGGACTATTCTCAATGACAGCACGCACCTTCTCATAGTCCTTCTCCTCTGCCTCCTGGCACTCATGGCAAACGATATCCTGGTCCTTGTTGAACATATTGCCGCATCGTGGGCACTTCGCTAGTGGCATGTCCTATCTCCCAGCACTTGTGTCCGCATCCGGAACCCGTTCTCCCCAGTACGCGAGAGAACTGCCATCCACTTCCAGATTACCATATACGGCCGCTTTGAGCACATAGCCCTCCGCCGATACATTCACCCCCACCGTCACCGCCCGCAATGGAAACCCCGCCGCATCGAGCAACGCATTGTCACGATTCGCATACACCACGCGCAACCAGGCCCGGCCAGCCGCCGGCGCCGCCAAGTCGTCGCGCCCCGCATCGGTGCGCACCACACGTAACCGCACTTCCGGCCGAAGGATATACGCGTCTCCCACCCCGCCCGCCCGGAAGTGGTTCTCCGCCACGGTGCGTTGCGACGCATGCCGTGCCAATTCAAGCCGCACCGCCTCCACCGCATCAGCGCCTTGTTCGCTGCGTACATAGCCTATGCGCTCACGCATCCACAGCGTGTGGTCGATCACATAGTCCCAATCACCCCCGGCATACGCTTCTGCATAGCGTAACGCCGCCACGCCCACACGCGAGGCCGCCGCACCCCCTGCTGGGGCCTGCGCCGCAGACGGCCCGTCATCGGGCACGGCAGTTTCCGGTGTCAATGCCACGCGGGCGCCCAAGCCCACAACCACCCCCAGCACCGCCCCCGCTGCGACCGCGGCCACCCAACGTTGCGACACCGCGCCAAACCAAAACTTACGCATAATTCAATGTACCCGATACCGGGAGTTGCGTCAACATTTGTTATAGCCGAGCCAATTGTGAAATTGGGAAGTCTTGAGGAACAGGGGATTTGCGGGACCCGCTAACGGGGGTTCACCCCAGGAAAGTCTTGGTATCGCCGCATTCCAGGTGCGTTCTAT
>CAZMVU010000029.1:0-33161 GCA_964569295.1 uncultured Nitrospirales bacterium | reverse complement strand
TCACAACTGGCACGAAGGAACCAAAACATCGGTAGTAGAAGAACTGCACCCTTAGTTTATGTTTTCACAATTACACGGACCTCTCGACAAGCGCAAATGGCCCGCACTCGAAGATGTAATCGGAACCTGCGCGTAACGACTCTTGCTCGAGCTTGCTCGAGCCAACGCGCATCGTTTTAGTGCGCCGCATGATGCGTTGATCCGGGCATTACGATGGGTGTGTGCGGCCATACGCGAGGCATCACACACCGGCACCCGGATGAAATAAGCCGATGCTGTTTGGTACACCGTTGGCTGTGCGGTGCGGTCCTAAACGTCCTGAATCGTGATGTTCGTTGCAAGATCTTCCTCGATCCGGGCATAGGGGTCGTTTGCCGCCCGTTTTTCCCGGAGGCGCTCGGCTTGGGCGAGCTGGCGCTTGTTGAGTACGGCAAGGTGGTAGACGGGACCGCCGGCCGTGACCACCGGCATAGTGGTCATGCCGAGCACGACACCGTTTACCGGGGCGATGAGCGATGTTTGTTCGGAGCCCCACAGGCTGTACATGGTGGCGACGGCTTCGTGGGCGCGCACCAGTTGTCCGGGCGATGCGTGAAACCCGAGGACGCCGCCGGTCTCAGCGCGCACCCAGGTGGTCTTTGAAATCGTGAGCTGGAGCTCCGGTTCCTCGGGTTCGCCTGCGATCATGTCCAGATCCTTGAGCACGTTGAGCACGCCGCGTACGCCGATGTCGACCACGCCGGGCTCGATCTTCCAGACCTCGCCGGCCTCGAGGATGATGCTGGGCACGCCCGCGCCCACGGCGGCGCGCCGCAGCGAGCCCGAGGGGCCGCGTGTGTTTACGATGAGCTCACAGCCGAACATCCGTGCCAGGCGGCGGGTCCCCGGATCGCGCAGGTAGCCGCGCACGTTCGGGTAGTTGGTGCGGCGCACGGCCGCGCTGTGAAAGTCGATCCCATAGTCGCACTGGCGCACCACCTCGTTGTAGATGGCATAGGCGAAGCGGCTGGTGTGACTGCCGGTGGGCGAGCCTGGGAAACAGCGGTTCGGGTCGCGCCGGTCAGGCATGTACCGGGAGTGGCGCTCGAGGCCGTGGATGTTGAGCACCGGCATGAGGATGAGGGTGCCCTTTTGCAGGTTGAGCGGCGGGCCGTACAGCAGCGCGCGCACGATGCCCATGCCGTTGAGTTCGTCGCCATGCAGCGCCCCGGCGATGAACACCCGCGGTCCCGGTTCGGGTGCGCGCAATGCGTAGACGGGAATGGTTTCCGGGTGGCCGATGTAGGATTCGCCAAAGGGGAGCAGGATCTCCCGGGAAGTGCCGAGGGGCACAGCCTCTCCGGCGATGATCAGCGGCTCTTCGCGCGGCGGTTGCGCCGAATTGGCCATCGAGGAGTCCCGCGCGCTCACGATGTGCCGCCTGCGTTCTTCTTGTGCTTTTTGCGTTTCTTGCGGCGTGGCGGATTGGGCGGCATCATGCTGCGCAGCTCGTGCAGGTCGCCATAGCACAGGAGCACGTCGCCCGTCTGGATAATGTCATCCGCCTTCGGGTTCGGGATCACGCTGTCGCTGCGCGTGATGCTCATGGCGTAGATATTACGTCCCGACAGCGGCGTGTCGCGCAGCGGTTTACCCTCGAGCTCGGGCATGTTGTGTACGGGAAACTCGGCGATGCCATAGCCGCCGGTGAGGCGAAGCCGTTGCTTGAGGTCCACTTCGGGGAACAATACCTCGCGCTCGATATCCTCGATGATCGCGCCGGCCACATCGACCTTCGTGGCGCGTTCGATGCCCTCGAGCCCGGGCGACGAATTCACCTCCATGAGCTGGGGGCCACCGGAAGCATGCAGCATGTCGACGCCCGCCACACGCAGCCCCATGATCTGCGCCGCGCGAATGGCGGTACGCTCGAATTCGGGTTCGAGTTGCGCGTTCTCGACGCTGCCGCCCCGGTGTACGTTGCTGCGGAATTCGCCCGCCTGCGCCCGCCGGCGCATCGCGGCCACCACGCGGTCGCCAACGACCAGCGCCCGCACGTCCTCGCCCTGGCTCTCCTTCACGAATTTCTGAATGAGCACATTCTGCTTTGCGCTTTGCAGTGTCTGTACAATAGCCTCGGCCACCTTCTCCGTTTCCGCGAGGATGACCCCGACGCCCTGGGTGCCCTCGAGCAACTTGATGATCACCGGCACGCCGCCCACGCGGCGAATGGCGGGGAGAATCTCGTCGTGGTCGCGCACGAAGACCGTCGGCGGAATGCCCAGGTCGTAGCGGCTGAACATCTGGATGGCGCGCAGCTTGTCGCGCGACCGGGCGATACCGAGCGAATCGTTCGCCACATGGATACCCATCTGCTCGAACTGGCGTACCAGGCTGAGCCCGAAGAAGGTGATTGCCGCCCCGATTCGCGGAATGACGGCATCGATGGCGGGGAGTTTCCGGTGCCGATAAAAGAGCTCGGGTTCCCCCTGTTCGAGCATGATCGAGAACTTGAGGGTGTCCATGACCGAGGCCTGGTGCCCACGCTGTATGGCTGCCTCGCGCAGGCGGCGGGTTGAATAGCTGCGTGGCATACGGCTGAGAATGGCTATTTTCATAGGCGCTGTTACCGTTCTGTTGGATGTTTCTTCTTCTTTGTGGGGCCCGTGGCGCCGCCGAGCACACGCCGCCGGTTTACATCGACCAGAAAGTCCTTCGCGAGCGCGCCGCGACCCAGCAACATGCGGTACACCATCTTTTCCCGCGACACCAGCGAGATGTCAATCGCCTTGACCACCGGGCCGATGCGTACCTGCGTGCGCACGAAAAAGCGCATCGTGAAGTGACCGGAACTCGAACGCACGCGGGCATAGCGCACTACGGGCGCGGTTACCAGTACCCGGCGAAACGGCGGCCGCCGCCCCACCATGACATGGAAGCGAACCCGGCCATCTGGCGTCGACTCGATATCCTCGACGTGCAACGCACTTGTGCGCGCACCCGTGTCCACCTTCGCCTGAATATCATCGATCCCCCACGCGGGAAACTGTACGTACTCGGACCACCCGATCACGGTCTTTCCATGCAGCGGGTGGTCCTCATGGTGTGGGTTCCTGGTTGGTTTGTTTTGCGGATCATGCTTCAAGTGGATGGGCTCCTGCGGCCGGGTGCCTGGCCGTGGGCACAGTATACTGCGTGTGCGGTGGCGCATGACAGCCGGGTAACGCGGCATACCCTCACCTCGTGTCATTGGCCCGAAAGAAAGGACGGGTTCTGGTCTACAGGGCGGGCGAGCGTCCCCGCGATCCGAAACGTCACCTACGCCCTCAAGAAGGCGGTTGGGGACGACCAACGGGATATCCATTGGACGCAAGCAGGTTGATCCCGCAATCGCTTGGTGCGCCGGTCTGCCAAGGGAGGTGCGGATGTGATATTGGCTGCTTTTCTTTGCGCCCGAAGGGTACAGATGGAACCATCCCCTTGCTTGTCTGCCTTCTTCTTGCGCATAATGAATCTCCGTTGTTTCGCGTTTGGGCGGCAGATTCCCGTTTTCGTCATGCCGTGTAGAAGGGCGCCCGAAGCGTGGCATTGAATCGTGACTGCACCGGGATGCGGCGGCGGACAGTCTGCAAGTGGCTTTCTTGTGCGGCTAGGCGCAATGGTCCTGCCGCCGTCGCCCAAATCTTGTTTGGGACTTGGCCCATAATCATGCCAAGTGCGCCGGTTGGTTATCCACATCCGGCGGGCGGATCGGGACAATCCCTGCGGGGTCCCGTTCCGCCGGCCGTGTATAACCAACGTGGCTACTATAAGGCGTGCAAGAAGCAAAGGAAGCGACCTATGCGCCAGGTGTAAACGGGTTCCCGCGCCTTCGGCTTGAGGTGATGCAGGTGCGCAAGTAGCGGTGGAAGCACGTGAGGCTTGGCAAGCGCGCTGTTTGAAGGAATTGCCCGGACACCGGCAGTAACAACGTTG
Source organism: uncultured Nitrospirales bacterium (assembly GCA_964569295.1). Classification (GTDB taxonomy): domain Bacteria; phylum Hydrogenedentota; class Hydrogenedentia; order Hydrogenedentales; family JAGMZX01; genus CAZMVU01. Next base: position 29,207 of record CAZMVU010000029.1, on the reverse strand, counting down.
ATATTCTTTGAAACCCGGCGCGGTTTCATGAAATCGAGAGCGTGCCCAGGTGCGTTAGGCACGAACACGCAGGAGCCAACATGAAGATTGGAATTACATGCCACCCCTCGGCGGGCGGTAGCGGCGTGCTGGCCACGGAGCTGGGTATTGCACTGGCGGAACGCGGGCACAGCGTGCACTTTGTCACGAGTGAACCGCCTTTCCGTTTGCGCCACTACTACGAAAACATACAGAGCCATTTCGTGGACATGGTGTCGTACCCGTTGTTTCGCATGCCGCCGTACTCGCTGGCGCTCGCGGCGAAGATTTGCGAGGTGGCCGAGGAAAACGGAATCGAGTTGTGGCATGCGCACTACGCCATACCCAATGCGGCGGCGGCCATCTTCGCGCGCGAGATGATGGCGCCGGAAAAACAGTTTGCCATTATGACGACACTGCACGGCACGGATATCACGCTGGTCGGCAGCGACCCCTCCTTCTACCGGCTCACGCGCTACACCATGCAAAAGAGCGACGCCGTGACCGCTGTGTCTGAATGGCTGAGCGCGGAGACACGGCGCGAGTTCAACCTCGAGCGGGCGGTGCATACTGTCTATAACTTTCTTGACCCGCGCAAGTTTACCGGCTATCACGTGAAACGCTGCCAGTTTGCGCATGATAAAGAATACATCATCATGCACGTGTCTAACTTTCGCCCTGTAAAACGTGTCACTGACGTGGTGCGCGTGTTCAAGAAAGTGCTCGAGAAGGTGCCGGCGCGCCTTGTCATGGTGGGCGAGGGACCCGAGCGTATGGCGGCGATGAGCGTGGCGAAACAACTCGGCGTGGCCGATCGCATCCGCTTCCTCGGCAACCACGAGAACATCGAGGAAATCCTCCCCTGCGCCGACCTCGTCTTCCAACCGAGCGAGCACGAGAGCTTCGGGTTGGTGCCGCTCGAGGCCATGGCCTGCCGCGTGCCCGTGCTGGCGACGGCGAGCGGCGGCATCACCGAGGTGGTCGAAGACGGCGTGACGGGCTACCTGTGCGAAGTGGGCGATACGGACGCCATGGCCGTGCGGGCCATCGAGGTGCTCACGAACCCCGAAGCGGCCAAGGCCATGGGCGAACGCGGCCGCGAGCGGGCGCTCACCCGCTTTAGCCGTAACACCATTGTGGCCCAGTATGAGGCGTTGTACGAGAAGGTACTTGCCAGCCGGTGCGAGGGCGGCGGGGCGGGTTAGACCCTTGCCGTGTGCTTGGGATGCTGGGTGCACAGAGGTGGCGTGCGCCGTGGTGCAGCGCTATGGCGCGTCGTGCTCGCGCACGACCGAGGTGCGCGCGACGAGGAGGTAGGCGAGGAAGCGGTTCACGCAGAGCAGGAGCAGGGTTATCCGCAGACCCCACTCGCCGATAAGCAGATAAAGCGCGACGAGCAGCCCCATCATGACCAGGCGGCCGATGGCGAGCGGCACCTCCCACGCCGCAATGTATTCGATGCGCTGGGTGGGGGTTTCGACGGATTGGTCGATCACCTGGAAGCGGGCGCTCAAGTGGGGAATCTGAAACAGGGGCGTGGCCACGGAGCGGAGAAAACCGAAGGCGATGAGCGTGTACAGGTTGATTTGGATGAAGGTGAGCACGCCGCCGGCGAGCAGGGCCATGCTGCCCAGGAACATGGCTCTTTTCCGGTTGCGCGGCACGATAAGCCGCCCGGCGATATAGGCCACGGCAATGGTCACCAGTGCCTGGCCGCTGGCGAACAGGCCCACATCCCCTTCGCGGCTGGTTTCCATGAACATAATGAGCCCGAGCAGCACATGAAAAAGCTGGAAGGCGCCGGCCAGCGCGAGCGCCGCGGCCATGATGAGGCGCCAATCGTGCTGCTCAGGGCCCGGAAACAGCGCGCGCTTGATGCGGAAAGGCCGGCGCGTGCGATCATGGGGCATCCACCAGCTCAGCACGATGGCCGCCAAAAAGATGCAGAGGGCGAGAAAGAAGATGACATGGTAGCCGGCACGGTTGTCGGGCAGGTATTGGATGAGCAACCCGGCGATGGCCGGCGCCACGAGCCGGGCCGTGCTGGATACCGCCGTCAACCAGCCGAAATAGTACTCGCGGTTGTCGGCGTTCGTGGCGTCGTAGTGGAAGACGTTGTTGCCCGCCCAGAAAAAGCCCCAGGTCATCCCGAGCAGCGCGCCCAGCGGCGCCGCATAGACCACGCTGCGTTCTTGCAGCAAGAGGATGGCCGCGTAGTAGACCGCGTGAAAGAACAGGCCGAGCCGGTACATATGCACCCGGTCGCGGGCCTGCGAATACCAGCCAGCGAAGAGAAACACGACCGGGGTCACGGCGAAAATGGCGAGGTAGTGGTAACACACGACCTCGAAGCGCTGGCCGCTTTTCCACAGGTACACCGCCACAAACACCGAGCACAGGGCGTCCGCGGTCATGTACAGGGCGTTCAGAATCAGTACCAACCGGGCTTTGGGCTCGAGAACCTTACTGCTCATGGGCCGCATACGGTACGCCAGTGTGTGGCGGGAAAGCAAGGGACCGCGCGCACGGGCAGGCACCCGCACCTACACACCGAAACACAGCCCAGGCGCCCGCATTGTGTGCTTGTTGGGCGTGCGCGCTCCAGGGTTGCGTATTCTGATTCACCTTGGATGCACGTCACTTACCACCCACACCCCGCCCCGGCTCCTTAAAGCGGGGCGCCATTTTTCGAGGCGGCGCGCCCGCTTGCACAACGGCCGCTTATTCTTCACAATGGAAACCTGCCTTTTCGAGAATTGGTCCAAGAAGTAATCGGTATAGCCGCATGCTTCATTTCATCCAAGGAGACTCCGTTATGAAGATTACACGCAGAAATTTCCTGGGCGCTTCCGCCGCGGCCGTGACCGTGGCCGGCATGAAGGCTCAAGGCGCCGTGTTCGGCGCGAACGAGCGCATCCGCATGTGCACCATCGGCTTCCATGGCCAGGGCCAGAGCCATATCCGCGACATTCTCGAGCAGGGGGGCGAGATCGTGGCCCTGTGCGATGTGGACGAGCGCGTGCGCAAGTTCGGCGGGCGCCGGCTCGAACGTGAAACGGGCAAGGCCCCGAAGCTCTATGAAGACATGCAGGACGTCATGGCGGACGACGATATCGATGCGGTTTCCATCGCGACGCCGAACCACTGGCACGCGCTGGCGGCCATCTGGGCCTGCCAGGCCGGCAAGGACGTTTACGTCGAGAAGCCGCTTTCCCACAACATATGGGAAGGGCGTCAGCTCGTGGCGGCGGCGGAGAAACACGGCCGCATCGTCATGCACGGCACCCAGCAGCGCTCGAACAACACCATGATCCGTGACATGAAGCTGCTGCACGACGGTTTTATCGGCAAGATCGTGCACAGCCGTGGCGTGGTCTACAAGAACGGCAACCGCTACGCCATCGGCCATGGCGCACCGGAAGAGCCGCCGGAGTTCCTGAACTATCCCCTGTGGCAGGGGCCGGCCCAGGACCAACCCTTCCTCATCAATAAGGACGCCCGCCGCAAGAGCGGGCTTTTCGTGCATTACAACTGGCATTGGTTCTGGGAGTGGGGCAACGGTGAAATCGGGAACCAGGGCGTGCACGAGGTGGATGTGGCGGCGTGGGCTCATGGCGACCGCCTGCCCGTGAAGGTGTCCTCCACCGGCGGACGCTATGCCTGGGACGACGACGGCGAAACCCCGAACACCCAGGCCACGCACTTTACCTACGACGACGGCACGATGATGACTTGCGAGGTGCGTAACCTGGGCTCCTTCAAGGAGGCCGATGCCGGCGCCTGCACGAACAGCGCCTTCGGGACCGAGGGCTACTGGGTGCGTGGCAAGGGCTTCTTCGACTACAAGGATGAGCCCATTGAGGTCGCGGAAGAAAAGCCGGAAGGCATGTCCAAGTTCGCCCATTTCTTCAAGGCCTGCAAGTCCCGCAAGGCCGAAGACGTGACGGCGCCGGTGCTGCCGGGCCACATCGCGTGCGTGCATTGCCACCTCGGCAACGTCGCGTACCGCCTTGGCCGCACGCTCACCTTCGACCCGCAAAGCGAAACCTTTGGCGACGATGCGGAAGCGAACAAGCTGCTCAAGCGCGATTACCGCGAAGGCTTCGAGGTGCCGCAACTCGCCTGAGCCGCACAATGCAGCGCATATCTCCGAGGCCCGGTGTTCTGCGCCGGGCCTCGGGTGTTTAGGCAAGTTAAGGTCCGGGGAAGAGGCCCGCACCCCTCTTGAGCGTCACGCAGCGATTGGCCAACAGGTAGGCCTTTGGTTGCAGCTCTGAATATTCGCAATTCTTTAGCCGTATGGCGCAAGGAGCGCACTTGTTTCGTCAATCTGCCCCGTGTCAGCGAATACCAACGTGCGGCCGGGATACGCAGTTCCCTGGCGCCACTTTGGAGTGCGGTGGCTTGCCACCGCTTTGGCGCACGTGTGGGAGGGGCCGGGGACACCCACCTCGCGAAGACCGCGGCATCAGTGATATTGCTGATAATCCGATATCGGGACCCCCTATCAAGTATGGGAAACGGCCCACGGCAGACGGCTAAAGAATGACTCGCGCGCTACAGGGCGTCATTCGCCTTGTTCGCGGGATTCTGCGGGCGCTGGCCAGCGTCCGGGCACGCGGCAGGCCCTGTGCGTCAAGGTGTTTCGACGTGGCCAGCGTTTTCGTGTTATGCTGCACGCAGTACCAACCTTTCCTGTTTTCCCGGACTGGCCCCTGGCGGCGGGGGTGTCCCCGGATCCCCTGATAGCCAAACATTGGCACGGAATCCGGGTGATTGTGTGAGGAAAGGTTACCGTTCCCTGGGGTAGCAGTCAAAGGAACGGGTTCGACAATTCCGAAGGGTGTGGTGTATGTCCACTCCCGGGGTACAAGATCATGGAAGCCAAGCCGGACTTTAACGAACACATGATACTGGTAGATGCGGAGGCGCCGGACAAGTGGGCCCTGCTCGACCGCATGGTGGACATGCTTCTGCATGGCCCCAGTCTCGGTGTTGAAGGCGCGCCTGCGCGCGAGGACATCGCCAAGGCTGTGATCGCGCGTGAGAACGACAAGGCTACCGGCCTTGCCGAGGGCTTCGCCATGCCCCACGCCCGCATACCGGGCCTGTCTCGGGCGGTGCTGGCTGTGGCGCTCATGAAGACGCCCGTCGATTTCGGCGCGATGGACGGCAAACCCGCCGATGTAGTGGCCTTGCTCGTGGTTCCCGAAGACAACCCGCAACTGGCGATCAAGGTCATGTCGCAGTTTGCGCGCATCCTGGCCGACCCGCTCGAGCGCGAGGTGCTGCACAGTTTACAAGAGCCGCGTGTGGTGGCGGGATTCATTTCGAAACGGGTGCTGGGTATGGAGGGGCCGGTAACGGCGCGCGACATTATGCGCAAGCCCTACGCCGACATTCACCCCGACACCCCGTTGCGCGAAGTGACCCGCACCATGCTCCAGTTCCGCCTCGAGGCCATCGCTGTCGTTGACCAAGACACCACACTTCTGGGCGAGATCACGTGTGAGCATCTGTTTCAGGTGGGCATGCCGGACTTCTTCAGCCAGTTGAAGAGCATCGCGTTTATCAGCGAGTTCGACCCCTTCGAAAAATACTATGAAGGCGAAGGCAGCACCCTGGCAAGAGACGTCATGAGCCAGGACTATGCCGCCGTGCCGGAAACCGCCACCCTTCTCGAAATCGTATTCGAGCTTTCCGTGAAGCGGCATTGGAAGGTTCACGTCGTGCGCGACGGCAAACGGGTGGGCGCCATTGACCGCATCCTCGTACTCGACCGGGTGATCAACATATGAGCACCGATATTGTACTGGCCCTGATCATATTTGTCGCCACCTACGCCTTCATCGTAACAGAGAAGATCCCGCCGGCCGCCGCGGCGATCCTGGGCGGTTCGCTGGTGGTATTTCTGCAGCTCATCCCGCACGAGGCCGCCCTCGAAAAGGTCGATGTCGATGTCGTCTTCCTGCTTGCCGGGATGATGCTCGTGGTCAACGTCCTCTCCGAGACGGGCTTTTTCGAGTGGGTGGCGGTCACCATTGCCCAGCGTTCGCGCGGTCACGGCATGGTCATACTCATCGGCCTTATCACGGCCACGGCGGTGCTCTCCGCCTTTCTCGACAATGTGACCACTGTTGTCCTGATCATTCCCATCACCATTCTGATCACCCAGATCCTCGAGATACGTCCCGAGCCTTTCCTCATACTCGAAGCACTTTTCTCCAATGTGGGCGGTACGGCCACCCTGATCGGCGATCCGCCCAATATTCTGATCGGCGCGAAGAGTGGCCTCACCTTCAATCAATTCATTCTGAACCTCGGGCCGCTCGTGCTGGTGGTCCTGGGGCTGACCTCGGTTATCGTGTACGTGATATTCCGTAAAAGCATGACCGTAACGCCCGAGGCGCGCAAACGCATCATGATGGCCCACCCGTCCCGCGCCATTACCGATCCGCGCCGCTTGACCATTGCGCTGCCCCTGTTTTTCCTGATCCTGCTCGGCTTCACATTGAGCCATAGCCTGGGCGTGCAGCCGGGTCTGGTGGCGCTCGTGGGCGGTTTTGCCATGGTGGTTTTCACCGGCAGCAGTTTGCGCCGCGCTTTCGAGAAAGTCGAGTGGGAGACCATCTTCTTCCTGATCGGGCTGTTCATACTCGTGGGCGCCCTCGAATACAACAACCTGTTTGACCGGCTGGGCGAGGGGCTCGTCACGCTGACGCAGGGCAGCACGCTAATGGCGGCCCTCGCCATACTGTGGCTTGCCGGGGTATTGGCCGCGTTGCTCGGCGCCGTGCCGGTGGCCATCTCGCTCATACCCCTGGTGAGCGCCTACGTCGAGCGCATGGCCAGCGAAGGGGCGGCCGCGGGTGCGGCGGCAGGCGGTCCCCCCGGCGAAGTGCTGTGGTGGGCGTTGGCGCTCGGGGCCTGTTTGGGCGGTAACGGCACCATGCTTGGCACGGCCGCCAACGTCGTGGTGATCCAGGTTGCGCGCAAGAACCGCTACCACATTTCCTTCTTCGAATTCGCCCGATACGGCGTCCCCATCATGCTTTTCAGCCTTGTACTGAGCAGCGTGTACCTCTACCTGCGCTACTTCCTGCTCACTGGCTAGAGGCGGCGGTGCCGGCGCCGGAACGTCCTGTACGCACGGCGGCGCTGCCACGTAGCGCGGGCCTTCCACGACGGGCGGGAAACCCGCAGAACCTGTGACGTGGTAGCCACGCACAGTGGCCCATCGGCCGCCGCAGGATCAGGTTTCATGCGTGCGTTATTCCTCGACGACTTCTACGTCGAACGCGCGGCATGGCAAGCCTTGCTGGTCGCGCGTGCCGTCGTCGGGCACATTTACCAGAATGTTTGAAGAGCCTCCCGTGCTCTCAGCCAGCGACACGCGGGCAAGCAAGCGCGTCCTGCCCGCCTGCGCGAAGGTCACGGGAAAACGCAGCAGTGCGCGGCCCTCGGGCTGAAGCAGATTGACTATCCGCCGCACCACCGCCGATTCCGCAATCTGCCGTTGAGATAGGGGACGCCATCCGCCGTCGGTTTGCTCATAGTGCCTGAGGGGGGCGGCGCCGGCTTCGATAACCTCGTAGTTTCCACCTGCTGTCGGCACGTGAGGTGCACCGTTCGTTATCGAAACCGAGAGCACGGCGCCGAGGGAACTGGCCGTGGGGTTTTCCGCGCTGAGTTCCACCAGTGCCCGTTCACCGATGCGCACCCGGGCAGGGTAGGTGAACGTGGAGCCGTTGAACGTGGCCTGGCGGTAGACCGGCATCTTTGGCCCGGCAATCGAGACGGAGAGCGATCCGATAAGTTCGCCGTGAAGGCGGGCATACACGCGCTTGCGTGACGCCCGTTCGCTGGCAAAAACGCCGGCCGAAGCCGAAACCTCGAGCATGCGTTCGCCCAGGTACCGCACACCCACGCCAGGGTCGGCGCCCCATTGCAGCGCCGTAATGCTCATGCCGGCCGGATCCGTCGTAAAGCTTACCCGCGCCTTGGGCTTGTCGGGGGTGAGGGTGACAGACGATGGGATGAAGTCTACCTTGTCCACAGCCACCGGGCGCTTGGCGGTCAGCTTTACATCGCCCACCACCTTGCCGCCCGCCAATATTTGGAGCGTGCGCTCCGCCGATTCGCCGGGATCGAAGGCCGAGACCGCCATCGAGACCACCAGCCCGTTTGCACGGGTGCGCCGCCAACTGATGCGTGTGTCGTGTTCGGACAACACAAAATCCAGTTGCTGGATTTCTTCATCCGGCACGTCGTCCGGCTCGACCGAAAGGTTGAGGTAGGCCGTGGGTGCGGCAGGCGAAAGCGCAACCTCCTCGGGCGACGCGGAGACCCGGCGTATCGAAGAGGGCCCGACAAGCAGAACGCGCATCTCGCCGACCGTTGTGTTGCGATACTTGGCCGTCACCAGGCCCTCGCGGTATGCGCCGTCCTCGAGGCGCACAAAGGGTCCGAGCGTCAATTCCAACTGCTGCAAACCGGTCCGGTTCACGATGATGTCCTCGGTGTCCGCCCGGAACCGCAGCGCTTCGAGGGTCGATTCGGAGAGATCCTCGGGCTTCACCTCGAAGGAGACCACGCGCCGCCTGTCCGGGTTGGTGAGGCGCGGGCGTGTGTCGGGGAAAACCACTTCCGGCAGGTTGGCGAACGGCACCAGTTCGACCTGGAGCTCCCCCACAGCCTCGCCTTCGTACCATGCGGTCACCGTGCAGGGCTGGGTCTTGCGGCTTTCGATATCCACCGAGTGGCGCAGGCTCACCTCGATAGACGTACGTCCTGTTCTGGTGATGCTGAGGTCGTAGCTGTTCGCGCGGAAGTTCAGCTTTTCGAGCACTTCGGCAGGTGTGCCTTCCGGCGCCACGGTGAAAACGGCCTCTGCTGAACGATCGCTGTTTGTCAGGCGTATGCTGCCCTGCGTGAAGGTAACCTCCGGCACCGCGGAAAACGGCACCAGTTCAACCTGCAGCACGCCCAGCTCGCGGCCACAGAACCAGGCCGATACTTCGTGCACCTCGGGTTCTCCCCCGATGAGCGCCGTGGAGGTGTCGAGCGAGACCTCGAGCACATTGGTGCTGATTCGGCTCACAAAAATGCGCGGGTCATCCGTGCGGAATTCGATTTGTTCGACCACCGGTGTACCCACGTCGCCGGGAATCGGCTCGAAATAGACCTCTGCCGTTTTGTCCTCGTTCGCCAATACCACCGCTTCCGTGCCAAAGAGTACACCCGTCACCGGACATGCCGGCGCGATAGTCATCGGCACCTCGCCCACCTTCTCACCGTGTAACCGCACATCGATTCGGGCATCCAGCGTACGCGTGTTGGATGCATCCCGCTCCAGCATGATGCGCAACCCGCCTGCGCTTTCTTGCTCGACATCGACCGGCACATTGCCCGGCGCCAGTTCAAAGGCGAGCAACCGGGTGTCCAGCGACTCGCCCGTGGCCGAAGCGATCTCGAAATCGATCTCCGCCGAGGAGTTCTCCGGCCCCAGGGAAACCCGGCTCGGCGTGGCCTTGAAGTGTACGAGTTCGACCGGGTTGCGCAGACGGACATCGAGGCTGCCCAATTCGCGGCCGTAACTTTCGAGGTGAGCGAAAACCTTGTAGGTCGCCTCCTCCCCGACCGGCACCTCGAACGCACTGGTGCGCACCGTCACGGAATCTTCCTGCACGCTGACCGACAACGGCCCGCCGGCATACCAGGAAATCTCGCCGGGCGGCGCATCGGGCGGGGTCAGGGTAAACGCAACATCCTGCTCTGGATTGCGCGGATCAAGCGTGATGGCATCCACCGCGAAGGTAACCTCCCACGGGCTATCCGGCGGCGTTGTGGGCCGGGGCAGCCCCATGGGGCCGGGCGGCGCCCCTTCAAGAGCTATCGACCGCGGCGGCGCACCCTCGCCTTCCGACACGCCTTCGCCTTCCACCTCGACCAACGTGATCGGCGCCTGCGGTGGCGGCTCGCCTTCGCTTTCGTCTTCGCCTTCGTCTTCGCCTTCGCTTTCGCCTTCGCTTTCGCCTTCGCTTTCGCCTTCGGACGGCGGCTGTTCGATCTGCCCGCCGCCGTTATTCTCCGTAGCATTGGATGGTGGCTGCTGACCGAAGAAATAGTTGCCCAGCGCAACGCCCGCGCCAATAGTCAACACCGCTGCCAGCACAAGCCCCATTATGCCAACCAGGCGTTGCCAACGGCGCGTGCCGCCGAAAGACGGTACAGGCGTGCTGCCGGAAGGGGGCGTGAGCTGGCGGGTGAGCATGTCATGCTGCGACGAGTTGGTCAGGGGCCGCCCCGCCTGCGAATCCTGGAGCAACGCACGAATGTCCTCGCAAACATCTTCGGCACTGTTGTAGCGGTCTTCCGGGCGCTTGCCAGTCATCCGGTAGACGATGCTGCACACATGTGGCGCCACATCGGCGCTCACTTCCTGAATGGAGGGCAGCGGCGTCTCGACAATGTGGCGCATCAGCGCCAGGGGCGTCTCCGCGGCGTAAGGCGTCTGGCCGGTGAGCATCTCGAAGAGCACCACGCCCAGCGAGTAAATGTCGGTGCGGTGGTCCGGCCTGCGTCCCTCGCATTGCTCGGGCGACATGTAGCGCGGCGTGCCCAGCACAGCCCCTTTCGCGGTTAGTTCCGTGGTGCTGTGAACGCCCCGGGCGAGGCCGAAGTCCATTACTTTCACCCGGCCCGAATCGTCGATCATGATGTTGTCGGGCTTGATGTCGCGATGGATCATGCCGTGTTTGTGCGCTTCTGCGAGTGCCTCCGCCGCGGGCAACGCAATCTCGAGCGCCCGCTGCACCGCCAAACGCCCCGCCTCGTGCAGCAACCGCGAGAGGGTCTTGCCCCGCACGTACTCCATGGCGATATAGTGCGTGCCGCCTTCCTGCCCCACCGCGTGGATCGCCACAATATTTGGATGGCTCAGGCTCGCCGCGAACCGCGCCTCCCGCTCGAAGCGTTTTACAAAAGCCGTGTCATTCGCGATGTGCGGCGGCAATACCTTGAGCGCCACGATGCGTTGCAGCGTTTCCTCGTGGGCTTTATACACGACCCCCATTCCTCCACGCCCGAGCTCCTGGAGAATTTTATAGTTTCCGAGGGTCTTGCCGACCAGCGACTCATCCGGCATCTGCCAATCCTTCACCAAGCAGGTGGTATGCCGGTGAACATACCATTCCGCCTGTCAGGCTGTAAAGAAAGTCCTCCACCGCCCCGGCTGCCAAGAACCGCAAACAAAAACAGTTACAGTTCTCTTCAGGACCATGCATCCGGCTAAGGGTGTGATGATTTTCGCACCTTTCACTGCCCGGGCACCACCCTCTTTAAGCCTCACCTTACCTACACAATACCATTTCAGGCACACCAAGTTGCATGTAATTCCTGCCAAGCGCCAACCGACGCCGATTCCGGGCGCCGGCCACCCGCTTGTCCATCCCCATAAACCGGCCGCAATAAGCGCCCGGATAGCGCCCCGGAACCTGCCTTACCGCTGGGCGCGATAAACTTTGAAACGGCGGCCGTTTATATGCTATCTTCAGTACCCGGCTTTTGCGCTTTCCCACCGCGTTGCGTCCTTGTTCCCGGACGCAACTGTCTGGGGTATGACCGTCGGCAATGTCGACGGGTGCCGAATCGCGGTGTAAAACCCGATAACACGAAAACGTGCCTTATGTTTGAATCACTGTCCGCAAAACTCGAGAACGCATTCAAGAATCTGCGTGGCCAGGGCCGTCTGACCGAAAAGAACATGAAAGACGGCCTGGAGCAGATCCGTCTTGCCTTGCTCGAGGCCGACGTCAACTACAAAGTCGTCAAGAAGTTCATCACCGAGGTGCAGGCGCAAGCGCAAGGCCAGGAGGTCTTACAGAGCGTCCACCCGAGCCAGCAGATCGTCAAGATTGTCCACGACGAACTGGCCAAAGTGATGGGCGAAAAGCATGAACCCTTGCGCAAGGCTTCCGCGCCCCCTACGCAAATCATGATGGTCGGCCTCCAGGGCCAGGGCAAAACCACCAGCGCCGGTAAACTCGCCCTCATGCTCAAAAAGAAGGGCGCTAAGCCGCTGCTCGTCGCTGCCGACATGTACCGGCCGGCCGCCGTCGACCAGTTGGTCAAAGTCGCCGAGCGTGCCGAAGTCGAATCCTTTTCGGTGCCCGGCGCCAAGCCGGTGGACATTTGCCTTATGGCGCGTGGCGAGGCGCAGATGCGCGGCTGTGATCACATTATATACGATACCGCCGGGCGCCTTCATGTAGACGAAAAAATGATGGCCGAAGTGCGCGCCATTTCCAGTCAGGTCACGCCGGACGAAATCCTCTTTGTAGCCAATGCGCAGACCGGTCAGGACGCCGTGCGCTCGGCCAAGGAATTCCACCAGAACATGCCGCTCACCGGCGTTATCCTCACGCAGATGGATGGCGATGCACGCGGCGGTGCGGCCATCTCGCTTATCGAAGTGACCGGCTGCCCCGTGAAGTTTGTGGGCACGGGCGAAAAACTCGACGCCCTCGAAGCCTTCCACCCGAACCGGATGGCCGACCAAATCCTTGGTATGGGTGATGTCGTTTCCCTGGTGGAAAAGGCCCAGGATGTCGTTGACCAGGAACAGGCCGCCAAGTTCCAGGAGAAGGTGAAGAAGGCCAACTGGGATCTCGAGGACTTCCTCGCCCAGATGCAACAGCTCAAGAAAATGGGTTCCATGGGCGACATGCTCAAGAAGATCCCCGGCATGAAAAAGATGTTGCCCGCCGGCGCAGAAGATATGGCCGGCGACGAAATGAAACACATGGAGGCCATCATCTTTTCGATGACCCCCAAGGAGCGGCAGAACCCGAAGATTATCAACGGCAGCCGCCGGCGCCGGATTGCCTCGGGCAGCGGCGTGCGCGTACAGGACGTGAACTCGCTGCTCAAGGACTTCGAGAAGATGAAAAAGATGATGAAGCAGATGATGCGCGGCGGCAAAGGCAAAAAGGCCAAGCGCGCTATGGGCGGCATGGGCATGCCGCCCGGCATGTAGCGCACCGTACACCCGGAATGTTCCTGCCGCAAACGCGGCGGATGGGAAATATCGTTACAAAGAAAGACGCGACCTATACCGCCCGGCCCGAAACCGCCGGGTACACCAACTCGCACGTCAGGAGGAAGGAAAAAGCACCATGCCAACCGTGATTCGCTGCAAACGGGGCGGCCGCACCCACAACCCCTATTATCGCCTCGTCGTGATGGATTCACGCAGCCGCCGCAACGGCCCCGAGGTCGATTTCGTCGGCATTTATCACCCCTGTGCGCGGCCCGAACCCATTTCCCGGGTAGACGCCACCAAGGCCCTCGCATGGCTGCGTAAAGGCGCCAAGGCCTCCGATACGGCCCGCAGTATCTTCTCGAAGGCCGGTATCATGAAGCACTTTAACGACGGCACGAATCCCGAGGAAGAAATCACCGTGCTCAAGGGCGGTGTCGTCGAGGACAAGGGGTACAACGCGCCGCCCCCCCCCAAAGAAGAACCGAAAGAAGCGCCCAAGGCCGAATCGAAAGCCGAAGCGCAACCGCCTGCGGCGGAAGACCCCCCCGCAGCGCAAGCGCCGGCAGAAGAGACAGCCCACGAGTCCACACCCGACACCGCCGAAGAAGAGAAGAGTGAATAACCTGTGAAAGAGCTCATCGAGTTCATTGCCAAGAAACTGGTCGAACACCCGGAAGACGTGCAGGTACGCTGCATTGAAACCGAAGACGGCCACCAATACGAATTGCGCGTCCACGGTGACGACATGGGCCGCGTCATCGGACGGGACGGCCGCACGGCCAAGGCGCTGCGCACCCTGCTGAACACCGCCGCGGCCAAGGCCGAGGTCGAGGCCAACCTCGAAATCGTGGACGAGTAAACGGGGCCCCGTCATGGGCGTGGCACGCGTCGAGATCGGCACAGTGCGCTCGGTTCTGCCGAGCCGCCGGGAATTGCGTGTTGCCCCCGGACCCGGCCACCAACATGAATTTGAAGCACTCGAGTGGCTGCGCGTCGTGGTGTGCGGCGGGCGCGAGTTGCGTTGCCGCGTGCTGGCGGCAGCCCCCGCAGGGGACACCGTGCGTGTGACCCTCGCTCCGGGCGTCACCCGCGACCAGGTGGCAAGCATGCGGCATGCACGGATCGTTCTCACGCCGGAAGAGCAAACGCCCCGCGCGCCCGATGACTGGACCATGGCGGAGTTAATGGGAATGGCCGTCGTGGACCAGCACGATGCCCCCCTGGGCGTGGTAGCCAAGGTTTACGAGACGCCGGCCAACGCGGCGATCACCATCGCGAAGCCGGATGGCACGCGCATGCTGCTGCCGGCCATTCCCGAAGTGGTCACCCGCGTGGACCTGGAAACGAACACGATACATGTCGGCGATACCGCGCCTTATGCGGTCGAGGACGGGTGAGAACGAACCATGCGAATAGATGTGCTCACCCTGTTCCCGGAGTTCTTCGAGAGCCCGCTCAAGACCAGTCTTCTGGGCAAGGCCATCGCCGAGGGCGCCCTCGAGGTCGCCCTCACGAACATACGCGACTTCGCCGAGGACCGGCACCGCTCCGTTGACGACGAACCCTACGGTGGCGGCGCCGGTATGGTGATGCAATGCAGGCCGCTGTTTGCGGCTGTGGAAAGTTTAAGCGACAGGAATTCCCGCGAGCGCGTGATTTTGCTCTCGCCCCGGGGCAAACCCTTGGATCAAGCGCGCGTGCGTGAACTGGCCCAGGCGCCCGATATGGTGCTGCTCTGCGCACGCTACGAAGGCGTGGACGAACGGGTCTCGCAGGCGCTCGTGACCGAGGAAATTTCCATCGGCGACTACGTGCTCTCCGGAGGCGAAGTGCCGGCCCTGGTGCTCATCGAGGCGATAAGCCGCATGATGCCCGGCGTGGTCGGCAAATGGGAATCGGTCGAAACGGACTCGTTTTACCAGGGAATTCTCGGGCCGCCGCAATATACACGCCCCGCGCAATTCCGGGGTATGGCGGTGCCGGACATCATACGCAACGGAAACCACGCGGCCATCCGCCGCTGGCGGCGCAAGCAGGCGCTGCGCGTGACCCAAGCGCGCCGCCCCGACTTGCTCGAACATTGCACTGAGGAAGACAAGGAATTACTAACGGAGCTGGCGCGGGAAACGCCCACTTCGCAGAGGGAGATCAAACCATGAACCCGTTGATTACACAGATGAACCAAGAGCAAATGAAGACGGAACTGCCCCAGTTCGAAGTGGGCGACACCGTGCGCGTGCACTTCCGCATTGTGGAAGGCGAAAAAGAGCGCATCCAGGTTTATGAAGGTACGTGCATCAGCCGCAATGGCGAAGAAGGGCCGAACGCGAACTTCACCGTGCGGCGCGTCGCCTTTGGCGAGGGCGTCGAACGCGTCTTCCCACTGCATTCGCCGCGCGTCACCAAGGTGGAAGTAATGCGCCAGGGCCGCGTGCGCCGCGCCAAGCTCTATTTCCTGCGCAAGCGCGTTGGCAAGGCCGCACGCGTCCAGGCACGCCGCCGCGTCATAGCGCCAAAGAAATAAACCTCCCCCCATTAGACCACGCTGTGCGGGGCCGCACACCGAACCGCGGCCCCGCGCGGCGTGCTTGTTTCCGGCGGCATCACCGCCTTGGCCCCGTGTCTGCCACATGCGTGGCGGGCCTGCCGGGGAACAGGCTATAGAGCACAAAAGAACGTCACAGTGCAGCCAACGCCGGTGCTGCCCCAACCCAGTGAACCACGCCGCCCGATGGCACATGTTAATAGTGCCGGGTTCAGCCCGTAAACGAAGCACGAAGCTTTTCTTCTCGCTGTTGTATCGCGATCGCCCCACCGTGGCGCCGTTTCGGCGCGAAAGCGGGATGCCTGCGCGAAGCCGAAAGACGCATTACCCCGCGTCTGGCTTAGAGGAGGATTGGCATAGGCGCTTGGAGACCCCGGGGCGCGCTGGGTGAAATAGAACACGCGGGACGCCGCCCCCAACGTGGCGGCCACGGCACGGTTATTTCGGCCGCACAGTCGTTTTCGCTACCACGGGCCAGATTGCCCAAGCAAGTGCGCCGCCTTGCGCCATGCGGTTAAAGCGTTACGAACAAAAAGGCAGCGGCAAGGCTTGCCATGTAAGCACTTGCCGCTGCAGATCGTAAAACTGGCGGGAGCGACGGGACTCGAACCCGCGACCTCCGGCGTGACAGGCCGGCGTTCTAACCAAACTGAACTACGCCCCCGATGGGGAAAGAAACCCCGCACGCGTTTTGTCTGACCCGCGCACGGGAGCGTTAAGATACAACATCCCGGCGGCCGAAGTCAAGCATGGCCGCGCGCTTTTTTGGGTGCGAATGTGTCAGAACAGCCGGGTCTCGTTGCCGGGCAGGTCTTCGACATGCAGACCCCGTGCGAGCACGACGGCCCAGGCGTCGACGACGTGAAACAGCGGTTCGACGACAAGCCCGAGCAGGTACCACGGCACCACAAAAATCAGCGCGATCTGCCCGTGCAGGTTGTAAGGCAGATGGTCGTAATTCCACACGCTCAGCCCCATTACCTTATGGAAGAGTATGCCGGATACGTATTCGACGAAGAAAATGCCGAGCATATACACGAATGCGCGCACGAGGTAGGGCACGCGGCGGTGTTTCATGGGCCCCGCGAGGTAGGGGGTCACCACGCCCAGCAGGCCGTAATCGAACACCATCCACAGGGATGTGTTGCCGCGCAGCCGGTCCCAGCTTCCGTTTACTATGTCGCCGGCTATACCGAACAACACTTCCATCAGAAGCCCGATAAGCGCAAAAATGACAAACCGCCATACGACACGTTTCATACAGGCCACCTCCCGTTGCCGTTACCGCCTTGTAAGAAACACCCGCAAGCACTGCGCTGGCGGGTGTCATGCGCGCGGTTGATGTGGGATTTGACGCTACGAATGGCCGTTGTGTTTCACCTCGCCGTTGGGGCCGATGGCGAGGTCCGTGCCGGTCGGCCATTGTTGGCCGGCGGCCTTGTCGACGAATTCGTCCTGGGAATCCGCGAACAGCGGACTGATCTCGATAGCAATCGTGACCTCGCCGTTCTTGTCGCGCGGCACGGCGCAGCCGGCGGCCTCGAGCCACTGGGCCCAGTATTGGGCCTGTTGTTGGCGGGCACGCACAACGCTGTTCGGGCCGTCGTACGATTTTATGGGGGTATATTCGCCGAGCCGCCGCAACTCGAGAGCCACGGGTTCGTGCTTGATGTAGCGCAGTGCATCGAAGATGAACGTTTCGAATTTGTACCCATTCGGCTCATCGGGCTCGATGAGGTTGCCGGCCGTGTCGAGGCGGGGGATTTTCTTATGCGCCCGGTGCCAGGGGAACTCGTCGAACTTGCTCGCGATGCGCTCGACGAAGTCGGTATTGAGGATGTGTATGGCCGGATTGCCCGCGAAATGCTTGATATTCCCTTCGGCGTCCGTCTCGAGCAGTTGCGGGTAAATGTCCAGTTCGCTGTATTCGACCACGCGGTATTCGCCGTCGCACAGACAGTGTACGCCCACCGCTTCGCGCACCGCTTCCTTGCGGTGGACTTTGCTCGACATTTCGCCGTTCGCCAATACGTGGTAACCGATGAAGTAGGGGTCAGCCAGGTTGATGGCCCAGTTGTCGACCTGGAAATAGTTGAGTGTGTCGATGCCGCGTTCCCGGGCGTCTTGGGTGATCCCGTTGTCTACCAGAGCGGGTATGCTCCCACCGTGGCCGTTCGGGTTCATGGCCAGGCGGTCGGGCGCATCGAGCATGAACTTGCCCTCGACGTCGACACACGGCACCATGCGTTGTTTGAAGAAACGAACGTTTTTCGGATTCAGGCCAAAGAAATCGTTGCTCTTGAAAAAGGCGCGCGTGGCTTCCTCATTCGTGTTGCTCACCATCAGATACCAGGGCAGTGTGCAGCCATAGTGTTTTTCAGCGGCGCGGATTTTTTCCGCGTGGTAGGCGAACAAGGTCTTTCCGGTTACCGGCCCGATGGGATACGACCCCTTCGGCCCTTCGAAGCCGAGCCGTGTACCCTGCCCGCCAGCCACGACCAGTATACCCACGCGCCCCGCACGAAATGCGGCCTCGCCCGCCTCCCACGCCTCGTTGGCGTTGGGGCCTTGCTCTTTGGGCGGAATGACAGGGATCGGTTCGATGCGATCAAAGGTTTCCTGGGGCGGTTCGTGGCGCACCCAATGGGCGATGAGTTTTTCCATGAACGCAAAGTCGATGCTCGCCACCTGGTCGAGCAACTGCTTGCGCCCGTCCCCGGTCAACTGGTCCCAGAACCGGAACACATGGTCCTGCCCATACTCGGCTGCTGTCTTACGTAATTGTTCAACATCGTTTTCCATTAGAACTTACTCCACGATTTTCCGTGTTTTTCCATCTCTGCCCGTTGCTGTCTGTTAGGCAACAGCCCGGGCTTGGCGCCTTCTACAAGCTCGTATTTCGTGCCGCAGCCGTCGCACAGGCCATAATCGAACCCGGGCTGCTCGAGAAACTCGCCGCATGCGCGGCATGCGGGCTGATGACGTTTGTAGAGGGCGGCTGGGTTTTCGAAGCTCTTGCCGCAACAGGGGCATTGCCGAAGCATTTCAACGCGGCGCCAGCAGCGCGTGAACATCTGCTCATGTTGGCACACCTTGCAATATACCCGCCGCCCTACCACAGGATGCACCCCTTTACGGACGCCCTGGTGCGTGCCGCCAGCCGTCTTTTCGCGTTCTTCTCTTTTCTTGCCCCGTCTGAACAGGCCCATGGTCTCGTTACTCCGGCGTGGGTTTCGTAGTGTCGGATGTGCTCGCATCCCGCTGCATTATGAGGGCCTTGAGCAAAGCCCGCTCCTTGAAGCGCGCTTGCGTTGTTTGCACAGTGAACCGCAGCATCTCCTCCACGATGCCCGGCGGCGCGCCGGGTCGAAGCCGCATGTGCAGTGTGGCTGTGCCGGCCTCATCGTCGTGCGAAACGCGCGCGCGCACAATGGCCGGCGCTTTGAGGTCCACGAGGCGCACCGGCGCGGCGCCGTACACGGTGATCGTCTCTTCTACCGGCGGTTGGTCCGGCCCATGACCGGGTTGTAGACGCACCGGCGCGGGATAAGCCGGCTTGATCCGGTACGGCGCGGTCACCTTGGCTGTCACTTGCCTGGGCAAGCGCGGAACGCGCTTCACATTCGTGACCAGCGTGAATACCCGCACCAGTTCTCCCGGCGGCACGTCTTCCGGCACCGTCACGGCGATCTCATATTCCGCCTTGCCCGGCGTCTCCCAGGTATCCGCCGGCCGGCGGCTGAAAGCGAGTTGCAAATCGTTCATGCCAGGTGTTTGGGTGGGGTCCTGCATGCGCACATTTTCCAAAACCACCGGCGCATCCTGGATTTGCCGCAGGCGCATGTGCTTTGTTACCGGAAGCGCGCTCTTTTGCACGGCGCCGAGGGCGATCTGGGGCGGGTCGATCTCGAACTCCGGCTCGATAGCTGCCTTGACGGTCACCGTCAAAGTCGGGTTTGCCACCCCATTGCTCCAGATGGTCACTGTCTTTTCCGAGGTGAAGGCGGGTACTCGAAACGGATCAAAGACAATGTCGATATGTCCCGTATCGCCCGGCGCGATGCGCTCGCTTTCGGGGGGAATTTCGCCAATGGTGCAGGCGCAGGACGATTTCACGCCGCGCAGTTCGAGCGGCGCCTGGCCGGTATTGCGGACGGTGAGTTTCGCGTGCGTGCGTTCCTCGTTTGACACCGTGCCCAAGTCGAGGATTTCCGAGTCGACGGCGATCTGCGCCCGCCGATCGGAATCTTGCTGCATGGGCTGCAGCGAGCCCGTGTCTGCCCCTGCATCCTCCGGTGGCTCGAATTGCACCGTCAACAACACGAATGCCACGATGCCGAGCATGCACGCGATCAGGATGTGACTGCCTCGAATTCGCATAGCCTGCTAAGAATAAAGGTTGGAGCACACGCGAAAGAAGGGGCAAGTATACCAGACAGCTCACGGCCGCCGCACAGGCCTGGCAGCCGCCTACCCCAGGTGCAACCGCACCTGAAAGCGATCTTCCGCCTCATCCAGCGCCCGGGACAGGGTGTCATAGAGGGCGTCGGTCACGGTGATATCCCGTTCCATGCCGAGCAACAAAGCGCCCACGACCGGCTCGAAGGCCGGTGTCGTCATGGCCGCATGCGGGCACTGCCGGTGAATCACCGTGCGCATGGCATCCACGAGCACCGGGCTGCGCCCCTTGAAGACACTGCCTGCCATGACGACCTCGAATTCCTCGGTGCACATGCCGAGCTTGCGCGCGCAGCCGTTCACCATTTCACCCAGGTAGGCGCCGCCCTGGGCCAGAATGTCGCAGGCCGCCGGGTCGCCCTCGTGGGCCGCATCGAAAACGAGTTTGGCCATGGGCTGGAGATCCTTGTAGCGCAGCTCCTGGCGGTAGATCTTGTAGAACAGTTCGTCCTCGTCCTTACAGCCGGCCCGGGCGACAAACAAATCCGTGAGTTGCGTGGGGGGGAGGATGCCGTCGCGCGCGCGCCATACCACCTGCAACCCCTCCTCGCCAATACCCGAGCCGCTCACCTTGTCCCCGAATTCCGGTCCCAAGCCGCCCGTGCGCGCTTCGCCGCCCTGCCGGTTCACACCCGCGCATACGCATCCCGTGCCGCAGGCAATGACAATGCCATAGGGTTCCCGCACGCCGGCGCGCAGGCCGGCCATCGAGTCGTTGCGGAATACACGCGGTGTATCACCGAACAGCGGGGTGAAGATTTCGCGCTCGAGCATCTCGTAGTCTTCCGGGATATCGGCCCCTGCGATGCCCATCCCGATGGCCGCGACTTCGCTGAGCGACAAGCCCGCGCTCGCCAATGCCTCCTCGACAGCCTTGCGGTTTTGGGCGGCGGCGGCCGCCACGCCCTCGGTCTCGTAGTTACCGGCGCCGGCACGGCCGAACCCGAGTACATGCCCTTCCGAATCACCGGCGAGGCAAAAGGTCTTTGTGCCGCCCGCATCGAGTCCCAGATAATACTTCATCGTGTTTTTCCCCAGCGCCGTCGTTCGCTGAACCGGCGCACGCCGCGCCGCGCCGCCTGAACCCCAAAACAGCGGGGCCGCGCCGGGAGTTTCCTCCTTCACGGCCCCGTCGATTCCTGTGTGCAGGCCAACGGGATCACCCGGCTGCACCGGACGAAGATCCCCTGCTGGCTGCCAGTTGCTTCGTAGTCCAAGTGCCTTGTGCCGCACGAAACCGGCGCGTGCGCACGGTGTACTATCCGCCCAGTTTCTCCAGGTCGCTCTTGGCCTGATCCGCCGCCGGCGTCGACGGATAATCCTCAATTACCTGCTCGAGTAAACCCATGGCCTGATCGGTCTCGCCCAAACGTGAGTGGGCCACCGCCTGGTTGTGCATGGCGAAGGGAACCTTCGTACTGCCCGGATAGCCCTCTACCACCTGCTGGAATTCGCCGATGGCTTCCCGGTACTGGTCTATGTTGAGGTAGCACTTAGCTTTCCAGAACTGGGCATTGGCGCGGAGTTCGGGATCATCATAGCGCTGCAGGAAGTTGTCGAACATGCTGAGCGCTTCGCTGTAATCGCCTTCCGCATAAAAGCGCTGCGCTTTCTGATAAGCCTCCTTCGGATCTCCTGCATCCTCTTGTGCTTCTTCCTCGTCCTCGTCCTCGTCCTCGTCCTCGTCCGGCGGCTGCGTACGCGCAGGTTCTGAGCGCGCCGTCTCGGGCGATGGGGCCGGTTCTGCCGACGGCATTTCCCTGGCGGGGTCGAGGTCCGGGGTCGATTCCACTGGCTCCTGCTGCTGTGGCTCGCGCCACGCCGGGGGCTCGATGTCCACCGTGGGACCGCTTGAGGAGGATCGCCTTTCGGCAGAGGGGGCTGTCAGGTTCCACTGCTGATACGCCGCCTTCTGCAATTCCGCAAGCCGGCGATCGAGTTTCTCGAGGCGTACCTGGTTCTCCTCGCTCACCGATTGCAGCAGCCGCATCTGTTCATCGTTGCGGTCCACGCGCGTATTGAGTTCCGCGGTGGTTTCGTTCAATTTGCCGAGCGAATCATCCATGTCATTGTCGAGTTGCACGACGCGCTTGTGCGTATCTCGTATCGCTGCCTGCACTTGTGAACCGCTAGTGCCCGTAGCGCAACCGTTCAGAAACAGGACGGCCGCCAACGCCGCCACGCCGAATATGCCTTGGGTACGACTCATATGAGTGGGCCCCCTTTCCTTTCTTATCTTGGCGCCTCCATGGGCCCAGCACGCAGGCCGCTGGATGCCAAGACAATCGGTTTTTCCTTCCTTCCAAGCCTCATCGTCCCGCCGGGTTGCCTGTCTTGCGGCATTCCCGGCGCGCCCGCGGCCTGCTATCGGCCCTATTGTATGTACTGCCGCTGCAGCCACCCTAGCGCCCATGGGCACGCGGGAAACCTTGCAAGCCAGCCGCGCTGTTACACGTCTAGCGCGCCTGGGCCCGGTTGAATTCACAACGACGGTTCAACCGGTACGCCTCCTCGGTATCCCCTTCGACCGCCGGCATTTCCTCGCCGAAGCTGATCGTGATTAACCGGTCGCCCGAAACGCCCAACTGGATCAAGTGCTCACGCACGGACAGTGCCCGCCGCTCGCCCAGCGCGACGTTGTACTCTTCCGTGCCGCGTTCGTCGCAGTGGCCCGCGATTTGAATGACCACGTCTGGCACCTGCTTGATGCGCTCGGCGTTCTCTCGCAACGTCGCCAATGCGTCCGGCCGTAAGGATGCACTGTCGTAGTCGAAATATACCGTCTTCAAACCCCGGTCCCGGTGAAACAACAGGGATTCCTGATCCAGGTCCGGCAGGCCATCGCCCGTCGTCTTTTCCTGCGTGTCCTCCGCCGGATCCGGCGATTCCAGGCCGGTATCCCAATCTGCCTGATTCTTGCTCTTGCAGCCCATGCCGCCTGCCAGAAGAAGACACAGCACCAAGGTTCCTGCGATGTAAACAATCTGCCTGTTCATGGCTTGTATGGAGCCTCCCTGTGCGCTTGTTGCGCGCGTATACGACCGATAGTACCAAAACGCCAAGACCGCTTCAACCGGCATCACACGCATTGTAGACAAAACCGGTCCACTGCATCCCCAAAACACCCGCAAAGTTCCAAAACCGCTACATGTGGTGGCCACGCGTGCGCGGAATCGACGGCGCGCTGGATCGCAGCCTGCCCGGACTGGTCATGGCGGGAATATTCGGCCAACCGGCCCCTGCAATTTTCGGTATAAACCGTTCACCCGCCGTGTTCAATGTGGCCCTGAGAGACAGACTGTCCCGATACCGGAATGGAGAAAGAAAAAGAAATCCCTTGACTTCAGCGGATTCTCCCCTATATCATTACTCAGGGGAAACGTGTACTCCGGTGCATATTTCCCGATATTCGAGAGGACAAACCAATGGCGGGCAGAACAACCGTGCGCTCCTTCGGCTTCAAGCGGGTCGTTCCGGCGCGCATTCCGGTTGCACGAGACGGGATTGGTTTCTTGACCAGGTGCATGTTGTGAATCAAAAGTGTTTGCGCACGTGAGGCAATGCGTGCTACTTCAATCGACCTTGTATGCTGCTGCAGGTCGGAGGGCTCTGGGAATGCAAAAGTACGGTATGGGAATTGGCTTGAGTGCATCTGACTACGGGAAGGTGCTTGTTGTCATCGGTGTTGCCTTGGCTGTCATGGCCAGTGGCGCCGCCTTTGCGCAAAGCCAGGAGGTCGAGGAGTATTATAAGGGTAATGTCGGCAATGGCGACCTGTGGGCAACGTCAGGGGCTACAGTTACCTTTAACACGAACTCCGGCATCATGTCGACGGCGGGCGGCAGTGGGGGCGCAGAACCCTCATTCGGCTTTGCCGACAGTGTGGCCGGGGATGTGCAAGTGTTCCGCTTCCGCAATGTGAACATCGCATCCGGGGTGACCGTGAACGTGAGCGGTAGCCGCCCCATGGTGCTGGCCGCTGACCGGGACATGTACATCGCGTCGAGTATCAGTGTCTCCGGCAGCGAAGACGGCCGTGGCGGCGGCGGTATCGGCGGTCTCGCCGGCGGCGGCGGCAGTGGCGGTGCTGGCGGTTCCAACTCTGGTACCGGCGGCAGCCGCGGCGCGGGCGGTGGCGGCGGCGAACGCGGCGGCAGTATCAGCGACGACGGTAGCCGGGGTACGAGGGGTGAAGGCGGCGGCCAAGGTGGCACAGGTGAAAAAGGTACGGCCGGCAGCGGCGGCACCGTAGGCGCCGCGGGCACCAACGGCTTTGGCATTTCCGGTAGTGGCCCCGCCGGCGGCTCCGGCGGCGAAGCGGGGAAAGACGCCGGTGGAGGGGGTTCTGCCGGCGCAGACGGCCAGGGTGCGGGCGCACCGGGTAAAGGCGGCTCCGCGGGCTGGGGCAGTGGCAGTGACGGCGGCAACGGCAGTACGGGCGCATCCGGCGGCGGCGGCGGTGACGCCCAGGCCGGTGAAAGTGCTGACAACGGCAGCACCGGCACGAACGCCAGCTATCCCAGCGCGGCCACAGCCAACACACTTGCAATTTTTGCTGGCATAGGCGGCGGTGGCGGTGGCGGCGGCGGCGGCGGCCAGGGCGGTGGCCAGGGCGGCGGCGGCGGCGGCGGCCAGGGCGGCGGCGGCGGCGGAGGTGGCGGTGTCGGTCTTCAGGGTGGCGCCAAGGGCGGCGACGGCGGCGACGGTGGCAGAGGGGGTGCAGGTGGCGAGGGCGGCAGAGGCGGTGCGGGCGGTGCTGGCGGCGATGGCGGCGATGGCGGCAACGGCGGCGGCGCTATTGTCCTGTCCGCGCGCGGTCTGCTCAAGGTTACGGACGATTGCCAGGTAAACATTTCAGCTGGGCCCATTTCCCAGGGCACGGCCGGGGAGTCACCCGAGGGGCCAGGCGGCCTGAATGCCGGTGCGTCTGGTGCTGGCGGTGCCGGTGGCCAGAGCGGCAAATGCGCGATCTTCGGAACGGTCTGCGGTGGTGACGGCGGGAATGGCGGTAAGGGCGGCGACGGCGGCGACGGTGGCCTCGGCGCGCAGGGTGGCCAGGGCGGCCAGGGCGGCAACGGCGGCTATGGCACGCCGGGCATGTTGAAGCTGCACGGCTCCAT
Organism: uncultured Nitrospirales bacterium; assembly: GCA_964569295.1. Lineage (GTDB taxonomy): Bacteria > Hydrogenedentota > Hydrogenedentia > Hydrogenedentales > JAGMZX01 > CAZMVU01. The sequence goes on along the minus strand of CAZMVU010000029.1, from coordinate 4,024 downwards.
CATCCAGGCCACGGACATGGATCTCCTCGCCGGCAACCCCCAGCCGGGCGGCGACCCTGAGGTCAATGGGCGGTTGACCCTTATATCGAACATGACCTCCCAGGCGGCCACGGAGAACCAGCCCGACCTTACCCCCGACACCATCCTCGTGGCGAACCGGGTGCGGAATACGGACATCCGCGGGAACACCGACTATGATGCCCAGGATACCCACCCCTTCCTTCCGGGCCTGCTTGTGGGGACCGGGCCCAGTGGCTCCGAATTGACCGAAGGTATTGTGCGAAAGGGCGACCCCAACATCCCCGACTATTACCTGCGGGACTTCGTCGAAGACCTGACCGCCAATCCGCCCGAGTTCGAGCTCGGTGAGGGCACCGGCATCGTGGGGCAGGTTATCTCGGGTGCGGAGAACCTGTTCGAAGACTACGAACAGGTCTTCATTCTGAACACCAGTGAAGATGACTTTACCAATCTCTTCCTGCAGGTAGGCACGAACACCCCCGCGAAAATCCGCGGTGGTCTCGGGGAACTCAATGCTGGCGAAGTGTGGACCACGACCATCCCGGCCGGCGCCGATGTGCGCCTCTTGCAAGCCCCGGCCATCATTGAACAGCCCCAGGACGTCACCGTTTTCCCGGGCGCCAACCCCGAAATGATCGTGGGTGTCGAGGACAACAGCGAGACCGAACTCAATTACCAATGGGAAAGCAATCGCACCAATGTGTGGGAGCCCATGGTCGAAGACCCGAGCCCGCCCAACGGTGTCCAGGGTACTTTCCTCTTTGACACCGAAGTCACCTCGCAGACCCTCGAATTCATTGACGTGCAGGATGTTGAACCGTCGGTCGAAGGGCTCTACCGCGTGCGTGTATGGAACGCCACGGGCGAAGAGAACGCCGTCATATCCCGTGAGGTCCGGTTGGCCATTTACGGGCCGCCGGAAATCATAGGAGAGCCGGAAGACGTGCGCCTGTTCCCGAGCTCGACCCACGTAATGACTGTCGAGGCGCTAGGCTTTGGCTTGAACTACGAATGGTTCTATGCCGAAAACCAGGATCCAGTGAACCCCACGCCCGGCACGTTCCACTCTATCGGTAATGAGCGCTCGTGGTTCCAGAGCGTGAAACCCGGGTTCCTGGAAGACTCCTTCGGGAATCCCCTGGTCGAGAATGAGTTCTCCGACTCGCTTTTCTTCGCTGATTTGGCGAATGTCCACGAGGGCTTTTACAAGTGCGTCGTGTCGAATCCCTCGGGCATCGTGGAAAGCCGCGAGGCCTTCCTCGAAATCGAATCGAAGCCGGAGATCATCCAGCAGCCGCAAAATGTGACGGTGCCCGTCGGCAATACGGCGGTCTTCGAAATCGAGACACGCGGCACGGTCAATAGTTGGGAATGGGAAGGCTTCGTGCCGGATTCGGAAGGGTCGGGCGGCACCTGGGAAACCTATTCGACCCAGACCTCAAGCGACGGGCCGGATCTGGTAATCGCGAATGCACAACCCGGTCAGTGGGACGGCACGGAGCCGGACGACCCGAGTGACCCCGAGGATACGATACCCGATGAAGGCCTGTATCGTTGCGTGGTCAACGGCGCCGGGTTCGTCATTTCAAACGAGGTGACCCTTACCGTGGGCGACCCGGGCATCCTGGACCAGCCGGATTCGATCCAGGTAAACAGCGGCACGAACCTCGATACGCCATCGGATCCCGCCTTCGAGGTTGTGGCCGACACGGCTCACCCGCCGTTGACATACACCTGGTTCAAGGAGGGCGAAGGCGGCTCCAGCGATATCGTGGTCTCCGGGCCGCAGTCTGAGCCGTACCTCCTGCTGAGCAACATTCTCCAGGAAGACGAAGGCAACTACTACGTGCGGGTAACCAACAACGCGCCCACCCCTGATTCCATCGAATCCGACCGGGCCGAACTGGATGTCAACGACCCGCCGGTTATCATCAGCCAACCGGAAGATGTCTTCTCCTCGGTCGCTGCACTCGTGGAATTGCGTGTGACAGCTTCGAGCAGTTTTGCCATGACGTACGAGTGGCAGTATCAACCGCTCGATGCCGACCCGGATAACGGCGCGGAATGGGAAGACATAGACGATGACCGCGACGGTGAGATCCAAGGCATCCTCACGACCGCGCCCAATGGCGAGCACACCCGCGTGCTCCAGATTCAGCCGACAATCGCCTCTGACGAAGGCCGGTACCGTTGCCAGGTGAGCTCGTCGGGCGTTGGCTCGGTCGTGTCCGATCACGCGCGTGTTATCTTGGGCGATCTGCTCGAGTTGACGGAGTGGCAGCCCCAGGGTGTGAACAAGGTCTACGTGAACCGCGTGTTGTTGCGCATGACGACGTCTACCGAGGGCGGGCTCGGCGATCGCACGTATCAGTGGTTGGTGGACCGCGAAGACGGCAACGGTTTCGTGCCGGCCAGCGATGCCATCGTGACCGATGCCGATCCATTCACGGCCCCGCTCGAGATCATCAACGTGCAGCCAGATGACGACGGCATCTATAAGTGCGTTGTCACCGACGAGCGCGGCGGCGACGAAGGCGAGGTGACCACCGAGGAGATCGATGTTCAGGTGTTTGAGCACATGTCTCAGGTCGAGTTGAACGGTGGTACCGAGGAAGTCACGGTGACGGAAGATGAGTCGTTTACCTTCAGCGCCGACTTCACGGGAGGTATTGCACCGTACACCTACGAATGGACACGCATTGTGCCGGAGACAAAGGCCGAGGAAGTCGTGGAAATCACCACGGTGCCCGAGTTCACCATCGAGGCGGCTATGCCGGAGGATGCTGGTGAATACTTCGTGCGCGTGGCTGACACGGGTACGGTCATCAATGCCGACCCGCCGCCCTCGGGCACCAGCGATGTGCGCAACTCGAATACGGTCAACCTGGTTGTCGAACCGGGTATCCCCGCGAGTTCCGTGCTGGGTCTTGTCGGCCTGGCGGGCTTCGCGGCGCTCGGCGGCGCCACGGGGCTGAGGCGGTGGCGGCGCAAGCGGTAAGCACCGCGTACAACAAACCTTAACGTAAGGCGGGGCCGGGTGTGAACGGACGCACCCGGCCCCGTTGCGTTGTGTCGCGGGCTATTGCGCCGGCTGATACCTGGTGCGTTTACGGACGCCCCATTGGCGGTGGCGTGTGGGTGCTTCAGGACGATTCGCGTGAGTCGCCGCGGAATCTTCTGCTATAGTACGCGCCTGAAGCTGGCCATTAAAGGACGCCGGGAGCACTTTCGGCAACGCGGCAGCCGTTGGCTCGGCGCAAGCCTGTTGCCGCGCCAAACAGGCCATTGGTAGCACGAGCAAGCACGTTGCCTTGCAGGACACCGCTGTGGGCTACAGGTGCCAGGCAAGGTCCGTTGCACGCCAATCGGCCAGGGCGTTAGTGACACAGGAGGGAAAGGCCCGTGCCCGCCACATTTGATCTGCCGCTTGGGGAACTCGAGTGTTATACCGGAAGCAACCCGCGCCCCGCTGACTTCGATGCGTATTGGCAGGCGGCACGCGACGAGCTCGATGCCACGGCGCCGGCGCCGGTCTTTGAAGAGGCCGCCTTCCAGGTGCCCGGGGTGCATTGCCGTCACTGCTACTTCACCGGCGTGCGCGGTGCTCATGGGCATCACCCTCATGGACACCACCTGCCCACCCTCGACCCAGTTCGCCGCGTACAACAAGATCACCGCGCCGAAGCAGGCACTGGTTTATCCCGACTTCTCCCACGAGGCTACGCCCGGCTGGCTCGACCGGGTCATGCAGTTCTTCCTCGAGTGAGGTGCTACGAGGCTGTCGAGGCGTTTGCAAAGCCGCCGAGCCATTTGCGAAATAGCCCTGTCTGTGATGGGGCGGCGGCGGCGCATTACACCACATAGCTAGGGCGCGAGGTGTGAAGAAAATATTAGGGACAGTCCACGCGCTCGCCAAGGCATACTGCCACGGCCGTGCCTGCCTGAATGCGTAGGCAGATGCGTAAACACAACGCCGCACTTGACGGCTGGCTCGTTTGGTTCT
>CAZMVU010000028.1:0-33196 GCA_964569295.1 uncultured Nitrospirales bacterium | reverse complement strand
ACAACCGGGGAACACGCCATTCGATCCTTGGGTTGTGGGCGCAGCCCACGTTAGCAATGCTACTGATTTAAGACCTTAAGGCGCTCTCGTCCAAGAGCGTAATTGGTGCGCTGTTCAAAGCCTGGAAGGTAAAGCACTACACGGGCTCTGCGCGCCTTGGCATCTCACCAGGCCTATTCCCGGCCCCTTCCACGCCTCCCGCCTGCTTTGCATCGCGTCTGCACCTCGGCTATGATGATTCCGTCGCGGTGTTTAGACACTTTTGCGCCGGGATATTTCGGCAGCTAACAAACGGGCATAGCATGGACATCAACGATCTTTTCGACCTTGTCTCTCAGGAAAAGGCCTCGGACTTGCTGATCAGCGCGGGGGCGCCGCCCATCCTGCGGATTAACGGCCAGCTTTACCGCACCCGCACGGACCCGCTTACGCCCGAGGCCACGCAGAAACTCATTTACTCGTTCCTGTCCGAAGAGCAGATTGCGCAGTTCGAGACGGATAAGGAGCTTGATTTCTCGATTGCCATCGGGCGGCGCCACCGGTTCCGCGTGAACATTTACCGCCAGAAACAGGCGGTCACGGCCGCATTGCGCCCAATACCGGAGGACATACCCTCTCTCGATTCGCTCGGACTGCCGCCAAAAGTCGCTGAACTGGCGCACGCCCGGCAGGGACTCATCCTGGTGACGGGGCCCACGGGACACGGCAAGACCACCACCCAGGCGGCCTTGATCAACGTGATCAACCAGGACCGGGCCTGCCATATCATCACCGTCGAAGATCCGATCGAATATGTGCATATGCACCACCAGAGCATCGTGGATCAGCGGGAGGTGGGCGACGACACGAAAGCGTTCGCCACCGCGCTCAAGTATGTGTTGCGCCAGGACCCGGACGTCATCCTCATTGGTGAGATGCGCGACCTCGAGACCATCCAGGCGGCGCTCACCGCGGCGGAAACGGGCCACCTCGTGCTTGCCACGCTCCACACCAACGACGCCATTCAGTCGGTCGACCGGATCATCGACGTGTTTCCCGGCTACCAGCAGCAGCAGATCCGCTTTCAGTTGAGCATGACGTTGCTCGCGATCATCTCGCAGCGGCTGCTTGCCAGGGCCGACGGCGAAGGGCGGGTGCTCGCGTGCGAACTGCTCCTGTGCAACAACGCCGTGGCGAATCTCATCCGCGAGGGCAAGACTCACCAGGTATACAGCGTCATCGAGACGGCCCACCGCGAGGGCATGAGCACGCTGGATCGCAGCCTCAAGCTGTTGTATCAGAAGGGGTTGGTAAGCCGCGAGGAAGCTGCGGGGAATATGAAAGACCCCAAAGAGATGAATAACCGCGAGGGGTAGGCGTCTGGTCGCGCGCAGCGGCCGCATTTTTCCCGTGGGCACAGGGAACTTCCGCCACCGGGAAGGTATACTAGATATAAGGAACGGCCATTCCCTTCCGGGAGAGGGTAGATCACCATGCCGAACGGTGCTGAGAATATTGTTGAACTTGATGCCCGCCGTCAGGCTGTGCATGTGCTCGAGGCGGGGGATGCCCCACTCAGTTCATGGGGTAATGAGGATCTCATGATCGCCTATGGCGCGGGCAGGCAAGAAGCCTTCGCCGAGTTGCTGCGCCGCCATCAGAAGGGCATTCTCAACTTTGTCTTTCGCATGGTCCAGAACCGGCACATCGCGGAGGAGCTTACGCAGGAAGTGTTTATGGCGCTGGTAAAAAACAGGAGCCGTTACACGCCCACCGCCAAATTCACCACCTACCTCTATACCATCGCCTCGAACATCGTGTCGAAGGAATGGGCCAGTCAGCGGCGGCGTCCCAAGTTATTCAACCGCCCCCCGTTCTGGAACCGCGATAAGGACGGCGACCTGCCGGATCCCATCGAGCGGATGAGCGACGCCACGATAAACATCGTGCGCGACAGCGAGCGTGGCGAAATATCCGAGGCGATCAACCTAGCGCTCATGAACCTGCCCGAACACCAGCGTCAGGCGTTTGTGCTGCACCGCTTCCAGGATCTGCCCTATCAGGAAGTCGCCGACATCATGGCGGTGCCGGTGGGCACGGTGAAAAGCCGTGTCGTGCGCGCCGAGCGTGGTCTGCGGCCCTACCTCGAGCGGTTCCGCGAATACCTGTAACACCGCCGCCCGGCCTATAACATCATGTGGCATCCCACACGCCAGCAACTCCTCGCCCATGCGGAAAGCCTCGCCGACCGCAATGCGCCGGTGTCCGCTTCTCTGGCCGCCCATGTGCAACGCTGCGAACGCTGCCGGCGTGAAGTGGCGCGCATCCGCGAATCAATCGATCTTGCCGCCGCCGCCGGCCCGCTCGAACCCTCGCGCGATCTCACCGCGCAAATCCTCATAGCGGCGCAACAGGAGCAGCCGGGACGGATTGCCTGGTGGAAGCGCCTGTGGCCCGTGCGTGCGTTGGCGGTTGTGCTCGCAGTGATTGCGGTGGGCGCCGCGGGCGCCCTGGGTTTCGCCGCCGTGCTCGGCATCGCGCCGCCCGCGCCACCCGTACCGGATGCCGCCGCAAATGCCGCCGCAAACACGCTGTCTCACGCCGAGCGGAAGCGCATCGAACAGGATCTGCACCTTCTACGCCTGACGCCGCCGCCCGCCGAACCCTTCGCCCGGGCCTACGATGCCGCACTCGAGGCCGCCGCCGATCGCGCGCGGACCGACGCCCGGACCGCCCGCGGCGCACACGCCTGGAACCCGCACATACCCGAGCGCAAACAAGCCCGGGACGCCGCCCTGCGCCGCGAACATGAGGCGTTGTATCGCCGTTATACCCGCCTTCTCAAGTGATCCTGCCGGCATTGTGGGAACCTGCGCGGCACACCGCCTGAAATACACACATTGATTTATTCGTTGTGACATGCGTATCGTTGATCAACCGCGGCCCATGAATCCTGAAAAAGGTAGTCCGGTGTTTGGAACACCGGGACTCCCACAGCTTCAATCGAGGTCTTACACTGCTTATGAACCCGTTTATTCGTCCTCTTGGCCTGCTGGCAACTCTAATTGTAAGCACTGTTCTTGCAATGGGATGCGGCGGCGCACCGTCCGATCGGGAGCGTATCCCCGAGGTGCGCGAAACCCGCGGCGAGGCCGCTGAGGCGCCCGATATGACCACCGCGGAGCGCCTCGGCTTTGCACGCCAAGAGCGGCCGCAACAACAACAACTGCCTGAAGATCACCCGCCGCTCGATACCCCGGCGGACGCCCCGGCTGCACAGGCTGACCCGGCTGACCCGGATGCACCGGCTGACCCGGATGCACCGGCTGACCCGGATGCACCGGCTGACCCGGCTGACCCGGCTGCCCCGGATGCACCGGCTGACCCGGATGCACCGGCTGCCCCGGATGCACCGGCTGGGGACGGTGAACGCGGCGATACCATCGATCCGGCGCAGCTCACCTGGACCGTCCCGGAGGCGTGGGATGAGGGACCCGAGAAGCCCATGCGGCTCGTCACGTTTTTTGCCGGGCCGGACAACGAAGCGGAGTGCCGTGTGTTTATGCTGCCGGACCGCGCGGGCGGGGTGGAGGCGAACGTGAACCGGTGGCGGCAACAGATGGGCCAGCCGCCGCTGAGCGCCGGGGAAATCGACGCGCTGCCCAAGAAGCCGTGCCTTGGCCGCGAAGCCACCTTTATGACGGTCGAGGGGGCTTACACGGACATGGATGGAAATACGAAGGCCGGCCAGAAGATGCTCGGCCTTATCTGCCCGCTCGATAACTTCAGCGTGTTCGTGCTCATGACGGGGCCAAGCGCGGTCATAGACGCGGAAAAAGAGAACTTCCTCGCGTTTTGCGCCTCGTTGCGTTGAGGTTGCGGCGCACAGCCCCTGCGTTGGAAACGCCCGCCATGATCCCAGACATCATGACCCAGCAAGCGATGTTTTGCCGGCCCAGGCCGTCTGGCAGCAGTGCTTATGTGCCCGACGTTCCGCGACCGGCCGTAATCATGAACAGGAATCCGGTATGTCCAATATCCTGAAACGATCCGTTGACCTGCTCGCCTCGTACGGGCTGGCCATCGTGGTACTGTTCTTCCTCCTTGTCTTGACCTTGCTGGGCACCATCGCCCAAGTCGAGATGGGCCTTTTCGAGGCGCAGAAGAAGTACTTCGAGTCGTTCTATCTCGTGCACGAGTTCAGGATGCCGGAGGCCCTGCCCGTGGTGGGCGGGGCGGCCCTGCCCGTCTTGCTGCCCGGGGCGTATCTCCTGCTCGTTGTCTTGTTCGTGAATATACTGCTGGGCGCCATCATTCGCGCACCTAAGAACTGGCGGCGCCCGGGCATGCTCATCACGCACGGGGGCATTCTGCTGCTGCTGCTGGGCGGTTTCGTAACGAATGAGTTCTCTCAGCGTGGCTACATGCAGCTCTATGAGGGAGAGAGTGCGCGTACCATTCGCAGTTATCACGACTGGGAAATCACGGTAACGGCCACCGAGGGCGCCAATGCGGGCAAAGCATACATCATCCCCGGTGAACTGTTCACCGATCTGGAATCGGGCGGCGCGCGCACGTTCCAGCACCCCGGCTTGCCCTTCGACTTGTTGATCGAGGGCTATATGCGTAACTGCCAGCCCCAGCCCGCCGTGGCCGCGGCGCAGGGTATAGACGGATTCCGGCTCGAGCGGCTTGAACCGGCCAAGCAGGCCGAGGCCAACGCGGCCGGCGCCTATGCCACCGCGATTACGCCGGAGGGTGACTCGCACGCGGGCATTCTTTTCGGCTACGCCCAGGCGCCGTGGACCTTCACGGCCGGTGGCGCGCGCTACGCCGTGAAGCTGCGCAAGAAGGAATTTCCCATACCTTTCACGATACGCCTCGATAATTTCATCCATGAGATGCACCCGGGCACGCGTATGGCCAGCAACTTCGAGAGCGAAGTCACGAAGATTGAAGACGGTTCGCAGCGGCGCATCACTATCCGCATGAACGAACCCCTGCGCCACAAGGGCTACACCTTCTTCCAGGCCTCGTGGGGACCGCAGAACGCCGCCCCGGACCAGGCGCTCTTCTCGGTATTCGAGGTCGTACGCAACCCGGCCGACCAGTGGCCGCTGTATGCATGCGTCGTGATTTCCTTTGGCATGGCCCTGCATTTTATGCAGAAACTACTCGCGCACCTGAAGCGACAGAACAGGAGCCGCGCATGAACCGCATGATCTTTTCCCCGCAGTCCATGGCTATCACCCTGGCCCTGCTGATCGCGGCGCCCTTTGCCGGCGCACAGGAAACCGGCGGCGCCGATACGGCCCCGCAACCTCCCCAGTGGGATACGGAAGTGCTGGACACCTTTGCGCGCCTTCCGGTCCAGGAGGGTGGCCGGGTGAAACCGCTGGACACGCTGGCCCAGTTCACGCTGCTGAGCTTGAACGGCAAACGCGCGGTGGAAACGCCCGGTGGCGAAGAACGTGATCACTTGCAGTGGATGCTGGACTGCCTGTTCTTCCCCGAAATTGCGCGTACCTACCCGAACTTCGTGGTCAATTCCTACGAGGCCATCGAAGCGATAGGCGTGGCGCAGCACGAGAAGAAGCGCGATCGCTACAGCTATGCCGAACTGGCCGCAGGGCGCGACAAGCTCATGGAACTCGGTTCACAGTACGACCAAATTGATCGCAACGCGCGTACCTCCGCCGAGCAGCAGATAGCCGACCTGGCGCACAATGTGCTCCGGTTCGAGGGGCTGATCCATTTTCTCGACTTTGCGCGCGTTGAACTTGCCGTGCCGGCGGATACCGCGCTGGCCGCGGCCGCCGAGGGTGATAGTGTGCCCACGAGCAAGGCCGTCGCGCTCATGGCGGCGGTCGCCCATGAACTGTCCACGCACAGGGAGGATCTGAGCCAGGAACAGCTCAGCCGGGAACAGGAGGCGATCCAGGGCGTCTACCGTGAGCTGTTGAGCCTGCTGCAGCGGGCGGACAGCATCGCGATGGTGCCGCATCCCGATCCCACGGAAAAAGAGTGGGTATCCCCGGGTATGGTGCCGAGTCTTGTGGACCGCGCGGAAACACAGACGAACCTCATGCCGATTCTCCGCGATTTCGAGGAGATGGCGGCCAATGCGCCGGCGTTTCTTGCAGCTGGCGGCGGGGGCGATGCACAGGCGGTCGCGTTCGTGAGCGCCCTGGAAGATCTCGAGGCGCGCCTCGTTTCCATGGCGCGGGCGCGCGGCGAATACAGCAAGGTGCCGATCGAAGTCTTCTACTACAACTGGCAGTTCCTCTACTACGCGCTCGTGTTGTACGTGTTGAGTTTTCTGGTGGTGGCGTTCTCGTGGTTGTTCCCGGCGAGCCGCATACTGCAGTGGATCGGGCCGATCGCGGTGTGCGTGCCCACGGCGCTGCTCATTGTGAGCATTACCCTGCGCAGCGTCATCCGCGCGCGTCCGCCGGTGACAACCCTGTATGAAACCCTGCTCTTCGTCACGGCGGTGGTGGTGGTGGTGGCGCTGGCCGTCGAATACATCAACCGGCGGCGCATCGCGCTGAGCATGGGCGCGTTCCTCGGCATGGTGGGCCTGTTCCTCTCGTTCAGCTACGAGGCGAAGGAAGGTGTCGACACCATGCCGTCGCTAATCGCCGTGCTCGACACCAACTTCTGGCTTGCCACGCACGTGACCACCGTGACCATGGGGTATGGCGCGGGGCTGTTCGCCGGTGCATTGGCCCACCTCTACATATTCGGGCGGCTATTGGGCATCAAGCGTGCCAACCCCGAGGCCTACCGCGGCCTCACCCGCATGGTTTATGGCGTGGTGTGCTTTGGCGTGTTATTCGCCATGGTGGGCACCGTGCTCGGCGGTATCTGGGCGAACGACAGCTGGGGCCGGTTCTGGGGCTGGGATCCGAAGGAAAACGGCGCCCTGCTCATCGTGCTGTGGGGACTCATCATTCTCCATGCGCGCCTCGGTCTCTATATCCGCGATCTCGGCGTGCATATGAGCGCCATCGTGCTTGCCATGGTGGTGGCGTTCTCCTGGTGGGGCGTGAACCTGCTGGGCGTGGGGCTCCACAGCTACGGCTTCACCCACGGCATCTGGCGCACGCTCATGGTCTACTGGGGCGCCGAGTGCGTCGTGTTGCTCCTCGGCGGTCTCGTGTGGCTTCTGGACAAACGGCCCCCGCCGGACAAACAGCAAACCCCCTCCCTGCAAACCGGCGCGTAAGCGGCCGGCCGGGCAAGCCCCGCGCAAATGACGGCGGCGGCCTGACTTCATGCGCCGCGTTCGCAGCTTTCATGCGGGGCGCCTATTCGCACTCGGTGTCTTTGCACAGCCCCGCCGGGGTTCCTACAATACCAGGCGTTGTGAAACGCACCGGCCGCGAGGGGGCGTGTGCCCCGTGTACCACGGTTGGGGTTGTGGGCGGCGTCTCTTGTTCCCGCGTGGGCCACACACCCCGCGCCCGGGGCTCGCGCGGCCGCAGCTATTGGCCCGGCTGAATAGCGCACGTGCCATGACCGTCCATGGCGCCTGTGCAGGGGAATGCGTTGTGAATCTCGCTGAAATGTACGCACAAGATCAGCTTACGATCTCGTTCGAGCTCTTTCCGCCCAAAACCGAAAAGGGGATGGAGAACCTTTTTCACGATCTCAAGGAGCTCGTGGCCTGTGGACCGTCCTTCATTACCTGCACCTATGGCGCCGGTGGTTCGACTCACGAGCGCACGCTCATGGTGCTGCGCCGCATTATCGACGAACATCCGGGCATACCCGTGGCTTCGCACCTCACCTGCGCGGGCGCTACAGAAGCGGACCTGCGCGATTACCTGCAACAGGCGGCGGCGATGGGGGTGCGTTTCGTGGTGGCCTTGCGCGGCGATCCACCCCAGGGCGAGAAGGATTTTGTACCCACGGACAGCCGGTTCCGGTATGGCGAAGACCTTGTACGTTTTATCCGCGAAGAGTTTCCGCAGTTCGGCATCGCCGTGGGCGGCTACCCGGAAACGCATCCCGAGGCGCCGAGCCGCGCCAAGGACATGCAGCATCTCAAGCGCAAGGTGGACGCCGGCGCGGATGCCGTGATTACGCAGTTATTCTATGACAACTGCGATTTCTACCGCTTTCGCGACCGTTGCGAGCGCGAAGGGATCCACGTACCCATTATCCCCGGCGTGCTGCCCGTCGTCAGCCTGCCGCAGATCACGAAGATCGCCACCATGTGCGGTGCCAATCTGCCGCCAAAACTCCTGGAACGCCTCGAGGCGCAGACCGACGAGGAAGGTCAGTTCCTCGTGGGCCTCTACTACGCCACCCGCCAGGTCGAAGAACTGGTCGAGCAAGGTGTGCCCGGCGTACACTTCTACGTGCTCAACAAGTCGCGCGCCGCGGCATTCATCTGCCGGGCACTCAACCTGTCGCAACGCGCGGACGGGGCCGTGCGGCAAGCATAGCGGCGGCAAGCCAAAAGGGGGGCGGGCCTGGGCAAGCCGATGAAGGAACGGGCCTGCGGGAGGAAGGGCGCCCCGTCATCCCCGCCTTCTTGCCGCCATCGCCGCGACGGTGGGAAGCCACCGGACCAGGCCGGCATTTTTCCCCGGGCTCGGCCTGTTGAAGCGCCCACGGCGAATCAGTGACCCGTTACAGTACAATGTTCACCACACTGCACCAGGTTGTGTATTTGGGCCACGGCCGCTTTCCTGGCGTGGATACCACGCTGTGTTGCCGGCCGTTTTACGCAACCGTCCTTACGTCCTTTCGAGGGCCGCTGCGATCTCCGCGGCGTCTTTGGGCTTGACTTGGTAGTACCAGGTGCCGCCCGGGTAAACGAACACATGCGGCCCTTTACCACACGCACCCACGCATTCACATGTGCTGAGCCGCACGAGCCTCTTCAGGGCGCTGTTTTTGATGCGCTTATCGAGCTTCTTATAGAGTTTCCGGGCGCCGTTCGCCTTGCAATCGCCGTCTATACACACGACAACGCACATAGAATCACACAGTATGCGGGTGTTCATAGCCGCTCCGTTCTGTCTTGGGGTGCATAACCCCCACATGCCGCCCCTGGAACGGGAAACGCATAAACCAGGCGAAACCTTCCACCTTCCGGAATTCTTCAGCCGTTTGCCATGCGCCGTCTTGCGCCATACGGGTGAAGGATTACACAGCTTGCGGGCTTTGCATTCAACGCGGGGCGCCGCCGGCCCCGCTGTTGAAATAGCGCACAACCCCGCCGGCCTCATTCATCTCGAAGCTCCAGAGCTGTCCGCCCATCGCAATGCCGGTGACAATGGCGAGGCCGGCGCCTCCCGGGGTTCGGCGCACGGCCGCGGGCGCCGCTTGTACAATGCCGGCTTCGCTGGTTTCAAAGGTTAGGGTCTGCATGCTGCCGCCGGATAGGACATCGCTGAGCAGGAGCACGGCATCGAGCGCTTCGTTCTCTTTGAGCTTGAGGAGTTGCATGGCCTGAAAAAAGGCGCGCCGGGAATCGATAAACCAGAGTTGGGCCGTGAGCGGCAGTAAGTCGTCCGGGTTTGCCTGAAATGCCTGCGGCGGCACATCGCGGCGGATATAGCGTTCTTTCCGGTTGCCGGCGCGCGCGAGGATGGCATTACGCCACGCGACAAGACCAGGCCGCCGATTGAACTGCACCTGCTGCACCACGCGCATGAGGCGGGCTGCGGCGTCGATCGTGAACTTGGGTGCGCTGCGATACCCGACACGTGGGACGAACAGCGCGGGGTCGGACAGGGCGTCCATGGGGATGGTTGCCACATCCAGCACGATGCCGCCGGCCGCAAGATCGGCATTGGCCACATCGGCCCCGATGGCCTCGGGCACTATCAACACCCGGACGTTGTGCAGGTTTCCCGGCACCGCTGCGTACAGACTGGCAAGGCTGGTGCGTTGCGCCTGCGAGAGTGCGCCCCCATCGAACAGGAACAAGGCGGTGCGTGTGTAAAAGGCGCTGACTGGCTCGGGCAGGGTGAGCAACCGGCCCAGGCGATCGGGTTCAGCCAACGGTGCGAGCGTGAGACAGGCCTGCATGGCCAGGTGGACGGCCCGGTCGTTTTGTTCGCGGGATTGGGCTTGCCCCTCGGCCTCCGGGGCGGCGCCGCGCAACATGACCATGGTATTCAGGGGGCGCTCGTCCAGTGCCAGCTCCATGGCCTCCGAGAGCGGCGTCCATTGCGCCTCGTTCAACCAATCGCGCGTGTCGTGGATCCAGCCCAGGCTGCGATCGAACATCGCCAGATCCCGCGGTACGCGATCATCCGAGGCAGCCAGCGCCTCGAAGGCGCACACGGCGGAAGCGTGCGCCCGCGCGATGGCCTCCTCACCGGAAGCGGCGCGAATGAAATGTACCCAGAAATCCACATGGCCCTCCGTAAACGGCTGTTCCGCGAAATAGTCGGCATAGAAGGCGTGCTGCTTCGCCGTGTCGAACGCGGGATCATCGAGGGCGGCGCGCACGGTTTCCATGGGCCGCTCGGCGTAACCCTCTGCCAGATCGTCAAAGGCGCCGGTAAGCTCACCGGTGCGCGCCTCGTTCACCAAGTCGTCCGACTCCCCGCTGGTTTCCGTGTCGGCGCCGTCTGCCGACTCGGCAACAGCATGAACGGCAGTGAGCAGCACGGCGACGAGCAGGGCCAGCCATGATTGTAAGCGCATAGGACACTTCCTTCGCGATGGGCTTTGGATCTATTGTGGTCTCGGCGCCCATTATAACGTGCCTCCCCCCGGCCTGTGCATGTGGGCGCCGGCAAGCAAGCGATGCCGTGCGTTGCTCACAAGCCAAGAAATCGCCGGGGTACCGCAAGCGACGGCCAGGGTGCCTTCGTGCTATGCTGGTAAGAGACAGTATGCGCGCTGCCGATGCCGGGCATAAACGGGGAATAAATGGTGCGGCACGGGGTGTAGACCCTAGCGGGCAGCGCGCAGGTTCGATACAACCACCTCAAGGCGGTTTTGTGACAGCGACCCCGACACAGAGCTTCTGGTCACGCATTTGGCGGCCGGTGCGTAACGTGTTGTCGTTCGGCGATGTTTGGATCGCACGGCACCGCGACCGGGAACCGCGCACCCTGCCGATCCTCGTGATCATGCTCACCGACAAGTGCAACTTGCACTGTAAGATGTGCGGCGCCTGTGACTACTCACCCGGTGATCACAACATGCTGCGCCTCGAGGAATGGCTGGAGGTGATCGACGCGGCCGGCCGCCTGAAAACGCAGATACTCTCGATCACGGGGGGGGAGGTGCTCCTGCGCCACAACGACCTGTTCCCCATCGTCGAGCGTGCGCGGCAGTACGGGATCAAGGTACACCTCAACACCAACGCCCTGCTTCTGAACCGGAAGAACATCGAGCGCATCAAAGCCACCGGCATCGAAACCGTCAGTATTTCCATCGAGAGCCACGAGGCGGCCACCCACGACCTTATCCGCGGCAAGGGCATGTACCAGCTTGCGCTCGAGGGTATGCGGCGTCTGCGCGAGGCTGCGCCCGAGGTGCGCATCGGGCTGAACTGCGTCATCAACAAGCACAACCTCGATGGCCTGCACGGGCTGGTGCCCTTCGCGGCATCGGAGAAGCTCGACCAGGTGAAATTCGCGCCCATCCACACGAATCTTCAGCATAAGGACAAGGACGTCTCCGAATACGAAGACATGATCTTCCAGGAGGCGGATCTCGATGCGCTCGACGCCGAACTCCAGCGCATTCAGGACGAGGTCAAGCAGACGGGCTTGCAGAGTACGTCGAAGGAATTCTTCGACGGCATCACGAACCTGTACAAGCCGCCAGCTTCGAACTTCTACTGCTATGCCGGCTATGCCATTACCGTGATCGATGCGCAGGGCAATGTGGCTGCGTGCTTCGATAAAGACGGCGCGCTCAATGTGCGAAACCGGCCGCTCGACGCTATCTGGTTTTCCCCCGAGTTCCAGGTGCACCGGCAACTGGTGCGCCACTGCGACCGCGCCTGCTGGGACACGACGAACGCCGAGCTCAGCCTGCGCCTGAGTATGACCCACCTTGCGCGCAATCCCACGTCGCTCGTGAATGCGATTCGCTACTACGTCACGCGTAAACATGCCGGCCCGGGGAAAGCCGTGAAACCGGCGGCGCCGCACCGGGTTGGCGGGGAAAAGGGGTGACATGAGTGCCAATGGTGCGAGCGCCCTCACCACCGCCTGGCGCCTGGGTATAGCCTGGGCCAAGGTGCGGCTCTTGGGCAGGCAGGTGCCGCTCTTGATGAGTTGGAACCTGACCTTCCGCTGTAACCTGCGCTGCCACTATTGCGACTCGCCAAACCTCGAGGTGCCCGAGCTCGATACCGGCCAGGTGCTCGCGGCCATCGATGATTTCTACAATCTCGGCACGCGCTACATCACGTTTTCCGGCGGTGAGCCGCTTCTGCGCAAAGACCTCGCGCAGATCGTGAACTACGCGAAGGACAAGGGCATCGTCGTGTTTATCAGCACCAACGGCTGGCTGCTCCCCAAGCGCCTGCCCGACCTGAGACGGGTCGATCGATTCACCATCAGCCTGGACGGCGGCAAGGACGTGCACGACACAATCCGGGGAAGCCGCGCGTTCGACAAAGCGGTGGCCGGCATCGAAGCGGCGCAGGCCGAGGGTATCCCTGTCGCACTGACCTGTGTGCTCGCCACGCACAACACGGGCGACCTGGCCAACATCGACGAGCTACTCGAGCTCGCGAAGACCTACGGTGCCCACGTCATGTTTCAGCCGGCCACGAAATGGCTTGACTCGTCCACCCGCCCAAACCCTGTTGCGCCGGATACCCATGCCTACCACCAGGCCATCGACTACCTGATCCAGCGCAAGAAAGCCGGCGCCCCGATCACGAACTCCGTAGCGGGCCTGCGCGTGTTGCGCCACTGGCCTGACCCGACGCCCGTCTACAGCACCGCCGGCAAGGTGACCTGCTCCCTCGAGTCGGATGGAAAGATTCTCGCCTCGCACCTCACCCAGACCGCGCTGCTCGAGCAGCCCGTGAACGGCGCCTCCCCCGCAGAAAACTATCGCAACATGCCCATGCCCGACCGCACGGACCAGCCGTGGTGCGGACCTATCCTCGAACTTGATCTCCTCTTCAGCCTGCGCCCCTCCGCCATCCTGAACGCTATCCGCGTGCAGGTATAAGCCAGTAAACAAGGGTGCATCAAGCGAGGCCACGCGTGCAACGCGCCACAGGCAGTTTCAAGACGCGGACCACGTAGTGCCTTACACGCTAGTTTGTGCATTACACAAGAAGTGGGAAGGCGGTTGCCCCCGACCGCTGTCTTTGGGGGTTCTGCCGCGTTTCGTCTCGCGGGTATGCTCGCCCTCCCTGTAGACGAGAATCCGCCCTTTCTTTAGGGTCAACGGCCCGTACTATACCAGCCTGGGCCGTTGGCGCAGGCTGGTATGGAACCGCGCCTTCGGCGCTCCGGTAAAAGAGCCCACCCCCTAACGCTATGAGTCACGAGGTATGTGCCCTTGGGACTGCGGTGGCTTGCCACCACGCCCTACCCGCGCGCCAGCCCGCCAGCGTAACCCACTGTCTGGATGCCGGACGGCTATGCGGGCAGTATGCGCAACGTAAACAGCGGGCCGAACATGGTGCGCATGTCCGCATTGAAGCGGAGTACCACATCGAACGCATCGTTATTCATGGGCGGCATCGCAATCGTCATGTCCCGGAGGCGTTCATGACGCGCGAGACCGTGCGGGAGGGGCGTTTTCACATCGCCTGCCTCCGAGGCCGCCACGACAGCAACCTGCCCGGGGCCATCCGCCACGGACCAGGCCGCCTCGGCAAGGTTCACGATGGTCACACGCGCCTGCACCTCGGTGCCTGCCGCCACGGCAACTTCGCCGCCGGATTCCACCGCCACCCATTCGCCCTTGGCGTTTTTCACCTCGACCTTGTCGAAGAAGCCATCCAGGTACTTGGGCGGGTTGTCGCCATCGCCGGGCACGTTACCTACCGCGGTGAGCGGGCAGTTGGCCGAGTCCGTGCCGGTAGCTTCGGTACGCAGGCCGGGCGCTTCGTCCTGCGCGATCGCCGCCCAGAAGTCGGCCTCGTGGGTGGTATAGATGCCGTTCACGCCCGCAGGGTGCTTGTCGCGGTCGATGGTGAACCACGTGGTGATGTCGCGTGCGTCGGGACCGTTGATCAACTTCTCCGCCTGCGCGCGAATAACGTTGGTCACCGGGCGATCCGTGCCGTCGGGGTTGATGATGCCGTAGTCGCTGCGCTCATTGACCCGGTAACCGCCCGGATACCACCAGAAGAAAATGCCATCCGCCCCGCTTGATATGAACATGCGGTAAAGGTGTTCATAGTACGCCGCCTGGAAATCCAGCAGATCCCGCGTGGGGCCTCCGGCGCCCTTCGACCACACATGCACTCCCGCCTCCGCCCACATGAACGGCAACGCCGGTGCGGCCCACCGGCCATATTCGAACTGGAACCAGCCCGGCTTCACCTTCTCCCAATCGCCGATGCGGCCATAGGCCTCCGGCTCGAGGAGGTCCACCGCCGCCGCCAGATACGGGTAATCATAGGGAATGCGCTCCGCCCAGTTGAAGGTCGGGTTGCCCGCCTCGGTCATACGGAAGCTGATCAGGTGGTGCGGATCGAGGGCGCGCACTTTGTCGTAGGCGGCGCGGTAGTATTGATAGAGCAGGGTGTCGAGGAACCGGCGATACGCCGCCACGTAGACACGCCACGGGCCGTCCGTGGTGGTCATTTTGCCGAGTGGGTTCGTGAGCCGGTCTTGGGCGTCCCGGGGCGGCTCGAAGGCCCAGTCTTCCAGGGCGTTCTCGAAACTGCCGTAGCGCGCGGTGACCCAGTCGCGCCAATGGGGGTCCCACTGCTTGCGGTCTTCGTGGTTACCGAACATAGGCTCCCACGCCAAGTCCAATGCGAACACCCGGTGCTGCTCGGCGAGCCGGTAGTACGTGATGAGTTCCCTGATTTTTTCCCACTCGAAGTCCAACGGCGTGCCCGGCCGCAGCGACAGGTTGACATACAGGCCGAGTTCGTCGCACAGACGCAGCAGGTCGAGCAGGTTCTGGGCTTCCATAGACCGGTGGTAGATGAACACGCTGATGGCGTTCATGTCCATGGCTTTCACGCGCCGCAGGTCGCGCGCGATAATCTCGGGGTCATAGGACCGCGCGCCAATCCAATACTCGAAGTAGCTCTGGTCCTCGACGGCGATACCGCTGGAGGGCATGTAGTTCACCCCATGTGGCCGCCAGCGTTCGCCGGCGAGCATGAAGTCCCCGTTCTCGACGGTGATGCGCGGCGTTTCAGCATCCGGGCGCCATGGGTGGATCTCATGCACCGCGCGGTCGATCACCGTATCGCCATCGCGCAATTCCACAGTCATGGCGCCGCTTTTGCGTTCGCTGGCGAGCGGCTCGGCGACCCGCTTTACCGCGCCGGGATCAATGGTGCAGCCGATCACGGTTTCCAGAACGTCATTGCGCTCTTCGAGACGCATGGCTACATCGACCGTGCGGCTCTCACTGGCGCAATTGACGAGCGTCGCGCCCGCTTCTATGGGTTGAGCGTCGAAGTAGGTATAGTGGTCCGTGCCGCCATCGACCAGGTAGAGGCCATCGCGCATTTTTGCGCACACGTTTTCCAGCACATCGCGGACCGCCTCCTGGCAGTACCAGGCCGGGTCATCCACCGCAAACGACGCCCACACACTCCCGGCGTATTCTCCGCCGGCATTCACGAACAGCGTGGCGAAGGCGCCGCGCCAGTCGCCGCCGTCGCTTTCCGCTTCGAGCAACGGTTGCCAGCGCCAGTCGCGGCCCTTGTCGAACCCGCCCGCCTGCGGCCGCGGGTGTATGCACTGGAACGACCCGGGCAGTGGGCCTCTTCCGGCGTCGAGAAAGGCGTGGCCGCCGCGGACGAAGGCGGTTGCCACATCGCGCACGGGATAGAACTTATACGCCGGACACAGCGTATCCAGCGCCGGCACCTGGTAGCTGGTCAGCAGTTTCTCGTGCTCCGGGGTGCGCGGCGCCGTGCCGATGTTGCCAATCCAGTATTCCTGCCGTTCGCCGCGCGTGGCCGTGTGGCTGAGCGCCAGCCCCACGGTGAAGTAGTGGGCGTTTTGCGGGTTGAACTGCGTGCCCTTGCGCGCGGGCACGCTTTCCCAGAACTTGAAGTCCGCTGGCTGCAACACGTATTGCCGCCATGCAGTGGACAGCGGGACCGTGGCCAGCCAGCGCGAGCCGTCGCGTTCACCCCACTCGATGAGCAACTCCGAGGTGTCCGGTCCGCCCTTTGCCTGGAAAACCGTGAGGGTGTGGTCCTCAGGAAACGGCCTATCGAACGCCGGTGAACGGAACGTGTCCCAATTGTTCAGCTTGGGAATGGTCACGTGCAGCGCTTTTTGCACCGGCTGGTCCGGCGTCGAGACCACTTGGTGCACGGTGGGCGTGGTCATGTCGTTTGATGAACGGCTCCAGCCTTGTAGCGGATTCTCGCCCGGGAAATCGAGCAGCACATTCGCGAGCAAGTCGTCCGCATGCCGCAGCGCATAGTCTTCCCGCGTGACCCATGCTTCGCCGTCGCGCAGGAGCAACGTGCGTGCCAGCGGCGTGTTCAATGCCACCAGATCGCCCCCGGCCTCGATGTACGCGGCCAATGGTTCCAGGGCGTCCGCCGGCAACGCCGACGCGTCCGGCAACAGCAACAGCGGCGCCCGGGCGGTATCGAGACGGGTGTGATCCAGGATACCGTCAAAACCAAGCCGTGCCACGTTGTAGCCCGCCCTTTGGGCCGCCTCAGCAAGCGTGTTGGCGGCCTCCTGCCAGCCCCCCTCTTCAGGCGGCGTGAGCAACAGGGCATTATCCGCGCCCGCAACGACCGAGAAAAACAGACCCCCGAGCACAAAAGCAAGCGCACAATGCCGTCGTATACGCATCACAATTCCTCTCCTCTTCTTGGTGAAACCACAGGGTAGCGCGCGCAAGGCAATAATTCCAACGGACCCCCCACTCATTGCATGACAGTAGAAGAACGCTTATCATCGCGGCTGCACCGATAAGCAACAATGGAGGAGGGTGTGCCCATGGAGTACCGCAAACTCGGCAAGAGCGGCATCGAGGTGTCGGCGCTGGCTTTCGGCGCGTGGCAACTGGGGGATACGGCGTATTGGGGCGAGGACGACCAGGCCGATGCCGATCTGGCTGTCGGGGCGGCCATCGACGGTGGCATCACCCTCTTCGATACCGCGGAGATGTATGGCGAGGGGCGCTCGGAAGAGGTGCTCGGAAAAGTGCTTGGCAACAAACGCGGCCAAGTGCTCATAGCCAGTAAAGTCCTGCCCGGGCACTGCGCGCCGGACAAACTGCGCACGGCTTGCGAGGCCAGCCTCAAACGCCTCAGCACGGACTGCATCGACCTCTATCAGGTACACTGGCCCAACCGCGAGGTGCCCTTCGAGGCAACCTATGCCGAACTCGCCCGCCTGCGCGCCGAGGGGAAAATCCGCGCCATTGGCGTGTCCAATTACGGCGCGCACGACCTCACCGAGTGGATGCGTGTCGGCACGGCCGAGAGCAACCAGTTGGGTTATAATCTGCTGTTTCGCGCCATTGAATACGAAATTCTGCCCGCCTGCCGCGAGTTCGGTGTGGGCGTGCTTGTCTACATGCCGATCTTGCAGGGGATCCTCGCCGGTAAGTGGGAGAATGTCGGCGATATCCCCGTGAAACGCCGGCGTACACGGCACTTCAGCGGCGAACGGGAAGGCGCGCGCCACGGCGAGCCGGGCCACGAAGCGCTGCTCATCAAGACACTCGGGCGCATCCGCGCCATTGCCGAGGATGCAGGCCGCAGCATGGCGGAACTCGCGCTCGCCTGGTGTATGGCGCGGCCGGGGGTAACCAGCGTTATTGTGGGCGCGCGTAAACCGGCGCAACTGGCCCGCAACCTCGATGCCGCGCACCACCCGCTCGAAAAGCAAATCCTCCAACTGCTCGACGAGGCCACCCGCCCCCTGCGTGACGCCATGGGCGAAAACCCGGATATGTGGCTCGGCGCCGGCGAATGCCGCATTCGCTGAGCACGGCGGCCCAATCCGCCAGCAAACCGGCCCATGCCGACCAGCGGTCAACGCGGCAATCGCTGCATCACACGGCTTCCTCCCAGAGCGTCAGAATATCTTTGGGCAGGTTGCTTCGTACCTGTTTGGTCAGGCCCGGACTGACATTGCGCCCGATCACGCGCAACGTGGCATTCAAGGTGCCGGCGGGATTGTCGTCACCGCCGCCCGCTATCAACTCCTTGCTGACCCGATTGACGAATTCCTGGCGGCCGTACTTCTCCGGTTTGTTGTTAGGGGAATACCCCTCGAAGAAGATTCCGCGCACGATCAGGGGCAATTGAGAGGATAGCGCAAGCGCCTCGTGGGTGGGCAGGCGGTCGCGCAACGCAAACAAAGCGCCGCGCAAGGCGTGATACGCCAGTTGCGTGTTGTCGCGGCCCGTTTCCGCGCAAATCTCATTTAACCAGCGGTTCGCTTCATCTACGGCCTTCTCAAAAGGCAGCATGCTCTGGTTTACCATAAAAACCTCCTTAGGTTGCGTTCGCTGCCGATAAGCCGGTTCGGGCTGCTCGAAGAGGCACAAGCCAAACCGGCTTGCTGGTTTTCAGGGCGTATGCCTTCCTGTTGCGGGGCCAATCAGTTCACTTCGGATCTGAAGTCGCCAATTCCACGAATTGGACAAAACGACCTCGGGTCCTCTGGTGCGGTCAGGACCGGCCACAGCAAAGAAGCCGCCTTGTTTTGGACAAGAATGCATGACGTTTTTTGCCTTGGACAACGGCGCCGTTATCATGCCCGCAAAGTGCAAGCCGCGTTCCATTTCGCCTTCTGCGGCGACATCGGCGTGCCGGATCAATTCTTGCACCGGGTAGGCGTAAGCGTAGACCCAGTCACCATTGCACAACCCTCGGAGAAAAGCATATGGAAATCCCGCTTGAATTGGCCTGGCGCGATCTGGAGAAACAGGGCGATGTGGAAGCACTCATTCATGAGGAAGTGGACCGCCTGGACAAGATGTGCCACCAACTGATCAGTTGCCGCGTCACCCTCGAGAAACCCCACCAACATCAGGAAACGGGCAACCCGTACCGTGTCCGCATCGTAGCGCGCATTCCGCCGGGCAAAGAGCTGGTGGTCACGCGCGATTCGACAAAAGGCGCTCTCCATGATCGCCTGTATACCGTCGTGAAAGACGCGTTTCAGGCGCTTACCCGGCAGATACGCGAGACACGTAACCAGCAGCGGCATCAGGTGAAACGTCATCCCGAGCAGGAAACGCAGGGGATCGTTGTACGGCTCTTTCCCGAACAGGACTATGGTTTTCTGAAGACCCCCTCTGAACGGGAGATTTACTTCCACCGTAATGCCGTCACCAACGACGGCTTCCAACGCCTCGAACCGGGAACCGGTGTGCGCTTCCATGAGGAGATGGGCGAGCAGGGCCCTCAGGCAACGGTTGTGCAGATCGTAAGCAAACCCGGCGTACAGTCCGCGAAGACCGGTGAAGAAACCGTCGAGGCCGAACCGCCGCTGGGTTGGGAAGAATGACGTGCCACCGCGTTGGTGCGGCCGTGGTGTATAAAATGTAGCCGCCCCTGTAGAGCCCCCATACACACGGTTACAAAACGGGGCGTGGGCGCTCCCTCCCCGGCCACGCCGTGTACAGCCGATGTCCGGACGGGCAGCCGCGCCGGCTCACGCCTGCGACACGCGGGCACGTGCCCCACCGCGCGGCTGCTTCGTGTACGCCGCAGTCCACGGCACAACCTTGTGGGTGCTCCGCGAACGGCAAGATGCCCGCTCGCACGAAGCCGCGCACCAACATGCCGTAGCCGAGCAACAGGCGCAGCAACGGAAGGAAGCCGCCTGAGATCAACACACACTTCAACAGCAGGGTGCCGCACGTCCGGCCCCCCGGTAATGGTGGACAAGGCGGCCGGGGCTGCGGTTTTCTGCTTGCTTGGCATCCCACGGGCGATTGTGTGCAACCGTCAGCGTGGACCAGGAGTGTCCAAGAGTGAGCCAGTACTCACACGCGGCCGTCGGGCGGCTCGGCACCGGAAGTGAGTTTTTCTTTCACGCCCCAACGCATCAATTTATCGTAAAGCGTCTTGCGGCTGACCTTCAGGATGCGCGCGGCGCGGGTCTTGTTATTGCCGCAGTACTGGAGGGTTTTGAGGGCATACGCCTTTTGCACTTCTTCCAGCGACGTGCCCAGCGGAAAGAAAACGCCTTCCTGTGTGGTGGCGCCGTGATGCACCGTAGCCGGCTCGGGCGTGCCGTCCCGGGGCTCGTGATCATTGCTGGTCCAAGCGGGTGCGGACGGGGCTTCTTCCACGTACGTATCGGGGCCCGCGGCAGGCGCCGGCCCGCCGGTGACGCGGTTGGGCAGTTGATCCACATCGATTACGCCGGTATCTGCGAGTACCGCCGACTGGGCCATGACATTCTTGAGCTCACGCACATTGCCCGGCCATGGAAAGCTGGTGAGCGCCTCGAGGGCCTCGGGGGTCACCCGGTCAATGGACACCCCGTAGTCATGCTGAATCTCGTTGAGAAAATGGCGCACGAGCATCGGGATATCCCCCGGCCGCAACTGGAGCGGCGGCAGGTCGACGCGCAGCACCTGCAAGCGGTGCATGAGATCCGCCCGGAATTGATCCTGCGCCACCGCCTGGTCCAGATCGGTGTTTGTCGCCGCGATTAGCCGTGCGTTCGTGTTCTTGTTGTTGCGCGCGCCCACCGGGCGAAAGGCCCCCGTCTCGAGCACGCGCAACAGCGCCACCTGCACCCGCGGCTCCATGGTGGTGACTTCGTCCAGAAACAATGTGCCGTCGTTCGCCTCCTCGAAACGGCCGGTCTTGTTGCTTACCGCGCCGGTGAAAGCCCCCTTCACATGGCCGAACAATTCGCTGATCACCAGTTCCGGGGTGAGCGCTCCGGTATGCACGGTTATAAAGTGCCCGCGGCTGCGGCGGCTGCGCTTGTGAACTTCCTGCGCCACCAGCTCTTTACCCGTGCCCGTGGGGCCCGTGATGAGTACCGGCATGTCGACCGCGGCCGCCCGCCGGATGGTTTTATAGACCTGCTCCATTTCGGGAGCATTGCCCACAATCGCGCCAAATGATCGTATACGCATCGTCTCTCCTGACCTTCCCTATTGCGAGCGGCAAGCGATAGTGGGGGGATCCGCCGCCATAGTGACGCCTCTTTCCGCTCGTGGTTCACTAAGTATAATAACGATACGTTTGCGTGCGTAAGAGGACATCCCCTGAAAACGTCCTAAGGGATTTGCTTAGCCGCCGTGCGCAAACCGCCCAGAATGGCGATCCGGATGGGGCGCTAAAGGGCTGAAAGCGATACACTTACTGTATAGAGTTGTTACAGCGGCGGCGCGGGGCCCCGGCCGCGCAGGCCGTATCAGCCCGATCTTTCCAAGTGATGTACCGCATCGAGCGCCTTGCTGGCCACGCCTTGTTTTGTGCCGACGTAGTAGGCATCGAACTGCTGCCAGAAACGCTGGTAGCGATCGATGTCGTCGCCCCCTACGAGCAATTGCGGGTGCGCGGCCGCGACATCGCGAATGGTCAGGCTCATCTCGATAAGGCCGAAATCGGGGAGTGAATCGTCGAGGAGCACAAGGTCATAACGCCGCTTCCGCAAGGCATTGAGGGCCTGCGTACCCTGGGATTCGGTATTCACCTGGCATCCGCTATTAACAAGAATGGTCGTACATTGGTCACGCCATGTGGTGTCCGCCGTGACGACCAAGACTTGCACGTCTTCAGAAGCCATATCGTCCTTCTTTCGGCAGTGCCTGCCAACACGCTTACGGTTTGCTTGCCAGCAATTCACGGATAGGATGGCAAGAAGTGAGCAAGGGCCGTGCCGTTACAGGAAACGGCGCGGGTGGACGGGTTGTTCCTATGCGGAACACCTGTGGTAAACTTGGGAACAACTGTCCCTGGGAAACACGCTGATACGTTGACGCGCTGCCAGGCCGGGGGTTGCCGAGAACAATACGCTGTTGGGTTGAATAGCGGGAGTGCCATGTTTTGCCGGAAGGGAATCAGGCGCAAATCCTCATTGTCGACAGCCACCCGCTTTCGCAAAGCGGTCTGCGGCATATAATCGCCGAGGCGCCCGGGCTGCATGTTTGCGGGGCTACGGGCGCGATGGAAGAGGCGGTTGCCCTGGTTGCCAAGTGCCGGCCGGATTTGGTACTACTCGAGCTCGAGTTGCGGCGCGGCAGCGGTATCAGTTTCATGAAGTCCCTGCTTGTCCCTTCCCCCGGCTTGAAGGTGCTCGTGACGTCGCGGCGCGACGAGCGGCTTTATGCCGAGCGATCCATCCGCGCGGGCGCCATGGGCTACATCAGCAAAGACGCCGCGACAGAAGAACTCGTGGCCGCCATGCGCCGTGTACTGGCCGGCAAGGTGTACGTGAGCGGCCGTGTGGCCGATCACCTGCTGCAACAGGTGGCGGCCCAAAGCACCGCGGATGTGCATAGCCTAACCATCCTCTCCGACCGTGAGCTGGAAGTGTTCGAGTTGCTGGGCGAGGGCCTCACCACGCGACAGGTGGCCGCGCAGCTTCACCTGTGCGTCAAGACCGTCGAGTCACACCGGGGCAACATCAAGGAAAAGCTCGGCCTCGAAAACAGCAATCAGTTGCTGCGGCGGGCAGTCGCGTGGAACCTGCGCGCAGACGACAAACCGGATAGCCGCCCTTCCTGAGCGCGCGGCGTGGCCGGGGGCGCTACCCGGACGCGGCCGTGCTGGGAAAACCGCTGAATCATCGTATTCTTTGCCCCCGTCATGCGTCTGGACGCGTTTTCCACACGCACCAGCGCCAGCACACCGCCAACGGCATTGTTCTTGCTCTCTGTTGCTGCCCTTTTTGAAGGACCGTCTATAATGCTGCGTGACGGAGAAGCGCCGATGAACATCCTCATGGTAACCAACACGTACCTGCCCCATGTGGGCGGGGTTGCCCAGTCGGTGGCACGTTTTAGCGAAGCCTACCGTGCCGCAGGCCACGAGGTGCTCGTTGTCGCGCCGGAATTCGCGGGACGGCCCGCCCACGAAGAGAACGTGGTGCGTGTGCCCGCGCTTCAGAATTTCAACGGGAGCGATTTTTCCGTGTCATTGCCGGTACCCGGCGCGTTGGGCCGGACCTTGGCCGGGTTCGGGCCCGCGATCGTGCATACGCACCACCCCTTCCTCCTGGGCGACACGGCGCTCCGGATCGCCGCACAATACCAACGGCCGCTCGTGTTCACGCACCACACCATGTATGAACAATACACCCACTACGTGCCCGTGCAGGCGCCGAAACTGGCCGAATACGTGAAAGCACTCACGACGCACTACGCCAATTCGTGCGACCATGTGCTCGCGCCGAGCGCCCATGTGAAGCGTATTCTTGAACAGCGCGGCGTGCAAACCCCCATGACCGTCGCGCCCACCGGTATCGATGTGAACAAGTTCCGGACCGGCGATGGCGCGGCCTTCCGCCGGGAACACGGCATCCCGGCGGACGCCCTGCTGGCGGGGCATGTGGGGCGCCTCGCGCCGGAAAAAAACCTCACTTTGCTCGCCCAGGCCATCGCCCGTTTTCTGCGGGACGACACCCAGCGGCGCTTCCTGGTGGTGGGCGCTGGGCCGTCCGAAGCAAGCATGCGCGAGATTCTCAAGGGGGCGGGTGTGGCCGGCCGGGCGCACTTCGCCGGACGTCAAGAGGGGCGTGCCCTTGCCGGGGCCTACCAGGCGATGGACGTTTTCGTGTTCGCGTCAAAGAGCGAAACCCAGGGCATGGTGCTTGTCGAGGCGCTTTCGACGGGTGTCCCCGTTGTCGCCCTCGATGTCCCGCCGGTGGATGAGATAATCACGGATACCCGCAACGGACGCCTGGTCGCGGACGAGACTCCCGAGGCCTTTGCGCAGGTGCTGTGCGAATGGGCCGAGTTGCCGCCCGAGGCGCGGGAGAACCTCTCCGCGCAGGCACGCGCGGATGCTGCGGCTTTCGACATCAACCGCTGCGCCGAGCAGGCGCTGGCGGTGTATGCAGCGGTTCTGCAGGCCCACACCGGCTGCCCGGACTACAACGAAAACGCCTGGAGCCGGCTGTGGCGGCTCATCAGCGAAGAGTGGACCCTGTGGTCAAGCCGTGTTTCGGCGGCAGCCGAGGTGTGGGGCGGTGACCAGTCTACCGGTGGCGGCCCCTCCGGGGAAACGCAATGAAGGCATCCTTCATGCGTCTATGGCGGTGGTGGCGGCAGACCTTTGCCCGTCACGAGTTGCTCCGCTGGCTTGTGACCCGCACGCCCTGCGCCGCGCCTGCGCAGGGGAACGGCCTGGTGATGATTCAGATCGACGCCCTTTCGCGCGGGCAGTTCAATGCCGCGCTCGAGGCGGGAGAAATGCCGTTCCTGCGCGTCCTGCTCCGCGATCGAGACTACCGCCTCTATTCGCATTACTCGGGCATGCCCTCCACGACCCCTGCTGTACAGGGCGAAATCCTGTATGGCGTGCGCGTGGCCGTACCCGCCTTTGAATACTACGACGCCGAATGCGGCGAACGTGTGTCGATGCTCGAGCCCCACGCCGCACGGGCGGTCGAGCGGCGCCTTGCACGCGCACATCGCGGCGCGCTTGCCGGTGGATCGGTGTATGCCGGCATCTACAGCGGCAGCGCCGCAGAGACCCACTTTTGCGCTTCGGATCTGCAACCAGCGCGCCTCTGGCGGCCGGCCAATCCGCTGGTGCTCGCCGTGACATTCCTGCTCTATTTCCCGAGCTTCGTGCGCATTGTCTTTCTCGCCTTCATCGAGCTGCTGGTCGCCCAGTATGACGCCTTGCGCGGCTGGTGGCATGCGCGCGATCTCTGGGAGGAACTCAAGATGGCCTACGTGCGCGCAGGCGTGTGCGTCGCTTTGCGCGAATGGAGCACCCTGGGCGTCATGATCGACGTGGCGCGCGGCCTGCCTGTGATACAAGTCACCTACCTCGGTTACGACGAACAGGCCCACCACCGGGGCCCCGCCTCGCGCTATGCCCACTGGTCGCTTCAGGGAATCGACGGCTGTATTCGCCGTATCTACAACGCGGCCCAGCGTTCAAACCCCGGCTGCTACCGCTTTCTCATATACTCGGACCATGGCCAGGAGACGGTGCGGTTCTATGCGGATGAAACGGGCGATGACCTCGGCGCCGCGATCGAACGCGCCCTGAACGGCGCCGTGCCCGGCGCCCGCCCTTTCCGTCTCGATACCCGCAACGAACGTGCGGAACGCCTCGCCGGGCTTGCCTTCATCGGTCTGCGCCGAATGGCCGAGCACCTGCGCGGCCCCCGTCTTGCCGCGCAACGCGGGCTGCGGGTGTGTGCCCAAGGGCCTCTCGGGCATGTATACTGTCAGCCACCGCTCGATGACAGCGCGCGCACCCGTTGCGCCGAAGCGCTCGTGTACACCGCGCGCGTGCCCCTGGTGCTCGCGGTGGCCGGCGGCGAAGTGCATGCGTGGAACACGGCCGGGATGCACCGTCTGCCCCGGGATGCTGCGGCCGTCTTCGGCAAAGCTCACCCCTTCCTGGCCAATGTGGCCCGCGATATGATGGACGTGGTGCGCCATGAGGACGCCGGGGAACTCGTGCTGTGTGGTTGGCGCACGGACAACCCGCCGCTGACCTTCGCGCGCGAGCGCGGCGCCCACGGCGGGCCGGGATACGAAGAAACCCACGGCTTCGCGCTCCTGCACCCGGCCATAGCGTTGCCGGAAGACGCCGGCGTGGTCCCGTTCGAAGGAACCCCGCCGAACCGTGTTGATCCATCCATGGCGCATGCCCCGGACGGCGAAAACGCTTCACCGTTGCCCAGGGGCGTCCTGCGCCCTGAAATCTTGTACGCCGTAGCCCGTGCCCATGCGGGTGATCGGGAGGACACATGCTGACAATCATGACCTACAACGTCCACGGTTGCCTCGGGCTCGATCGGCGCCGATCCCCCGCGCGCATTGCCGATCTCATCGAGCGTTGCAACCCCGACGTCATCGCGCTGCAGGAGCTCGATCTCGTGCGCCGGCGCTCGGGTTTTGTGGACCAGGCGCATCATATCGCCGAACTCCTCGGCATGACGGGTCATTACTACACCACCGTCGAGAATGCCGACGGGCGCTATGGCGGGGCTGTGTTGAGCCGCCACAGGCTGCACAAGGTGAAAAGCGGCCTGCTGCCTGCCCGGCGCAGTACCGATGAGCCCCGGGGGGCGCTTTGGGTGGAAGTGCAGCGCAACGGCCACGCGGTCAACGTGCTCAATACGCACCTCGGCCTGAACCGATCGGAACGCCACTTGCAAGTGGATTCGCTGTTGGGAAGCGGCTGGGGCGCGCATCCGCGCTTCAACGCGCCCGCGATCATATGCGGCGATTTCAACATGACACCGCTGGCCCAACCTTGGCGCAAGCTCGCGCACAACTTCCGCGAGGTGCGCGGCGTATCCGAGCGGCGCCGGCGGTGGGCAGGCACCTGGTTCGGGGTGCGTAACCTCGATCACATCTTTGTGACGCCCGATGTGCGGGTGCTCGATGTGCAGGTGCTCGCGGGTTGGCAGTACCGGCTGGCATCGGATCATCTGCCGATGCTGGCCGTCATCGATGACCGTGCAACCCAAACGGAACAAACGGAAGAACACAACCCAAGACACGCCTGAGAGGAGGCATTATGCCAGAGATTACCCGTACCGCACAGATCACCTGGAATGGCGGACTCGAAACCGGCGGCGGCGCCGTGACCGGCGCCAGCGGCGCCCTCGACGCGTTGCCCATGACGTTTGCCGCACGCGCACAACAGGCGGAAGGAAGCAACCCGGAAGAGCTCCTCGCCGCGGCCCACGCCACCTGCTACAGCATGGCGCTCACGTTCCAACTCGAGAAGGCCGGCGCCACGCCCAAGAACACCTTTACCAAGGCATCCGTCACGTTTCGGATGAACGGCGAAAACCTGAGCATTCCCAGCATCCACCTCGATTGCGAATGCGAGGTGGAGGGGATCGGCGCGGAGCAGTTTCAGGAAATCGCCGAAGCGGTCAAACACGGCTGCCCGGTCTCGAAGCTCCTCGAGCCCGGACTCGAATCGCTGACACTCGAGGCGCGGCTGAAAGGCGCCTGATACGGGCTTTGCCCGAAACCCCTCGATGGGAGATGCGCGTTCTGGAAGAAGCGGGTTCCGCTCGCGCGTCTTTCGTCTTCACCGATCTATGCCTGCCTCCGCAGACGGCCGGGGTCCACGCCGGGCGTCTGCGGGCGCGGCCGGGGTTTCCGCCCGCCCATTCCAACCCTACAGAACGGAGGGGTTACCCCCTTCGCCCATCCGGTCGTCCATGTTCTCCTCGAGTATTTCAGCGGCCTGTTTGGCGTATTCTTCCGGCACGCGCAACACGACGGGCCCGCCCATGCGCGGGAGAGCTTCGGGCTCGGGAGCTTCGCTGATGTCTTCACCCGACATGTTCTCGATCTGCGCCGGAATGCCGGCGCCCTCGAGCTGCTCGAAGTGAAACTGTGCCTGCATCTCGTTTTCGAAACTCATGAGGGTAACCAGGTTCGGTTCATCCACTGCCATCGCTTCTACTCCTTGGCTGAAAATGCATGTCCACGTGTACATTGCGCCGCGCAACCCTATTCGTAATCGGCCGGCCGGCCGTAGTAATCGAAGTAATGCGCCTCGACATCCTCGTTAATGGGCGCCTCGGGGTCGAAGGGGGGCGCGTTTTTCACCTTGCCAAGCGGCAGGTTCGTCTCGATACTGTTCTTCTCGCCGGCGAAACGCGCAATCCAATGGGTGTTGAAGGCGACCATACGGCCATCGAGCCAGGTCGCCGTGTCCACCACGGCCAGCCGGAAGGACCATGACTGGTCGTCAAGCACAAAGTCGTCAAGAAAGCCCATCGCCCCATCCAGTCCCTCGACCGCATACCCGAACGTATCCGCCAGCGAGCGCAGCGTCCCGCCGGGAGGCACATCGCTCTCCTCGGGCGGTTCCTCGGGGGGATAGGTATCCGCCGTGACGGCCGCGGCCCAGTAAGGCGCCCAGCGGTAATGCTTGTGCAGGGCCACTTCATCGGCGCGTGAGATGGGTTTGGTCACGTCGTACACCGGGCTGTGACGCACCTGTTCGCGCGTGTGCCCGACCGGGATGAGGCCCCGGTCCCATTGCGGCGTTCCAAGGGCGACCGTGGCCAGCAAAACTTTGCGGCCAGGCAGTAAGCTTCCGGTGTCGGCCACCAGGTAGCGCAGCACACAGGTGGCTTCGTCGAACACCAGGTCATAAACAGTGCCAATGACGCCGTCGGTGGCCTTCAGGCCATACCCCAGCAGCGGTTTCGCTTTGAGTAACATGTTGTACCCACCTCCTTTCCGGTTCGGGGACACGGCCTGTATGCGCAGGAGCGATGCGAGATTCATGCCGGCAACCGCTTCCTGCGCCGCCGGACGTGGCCGTTAACGCGATTGCACCGTGGTGAGGTAGCGGCTGCGGTAGTAGGCGTCATCCGCGCCGCGCGTGCGCTCCTTCGCGATGATCTCGACCATATACTGGCCCGGCTCCGTGAACGTGTGGCTGAAGGCCTGGCCCTCGCCGGCAGGCTCACCATTGACCAGCCACTCGTACGCCGCATAGCCTGGCGGCGCCTGGAATTTTGCCTCGCTGCCTTCCTTTACCTGCCAGTGGACAACCGGCAGCGGCACGACGGTCGTGGTGGCCTCGGCCGTAGCGATGGTTTCACCGTCCCGCTTTTCAGCGAAGGTGATCACATGGGGACCGACATCGGTGAAGACATAACGCAAGACGTTGGCGTCGGGCCCCTGCGCCACGATGCGGCCGTTCACGCTCCAGATGTAGGTGTGCCCCGGCTGCTTTGGCATTTCCATGTGCAATGCCTGGCCCTCGTAATACTCGTCTGCAACCCCCAGCGAGGCCACTTCCGGCGGCAGCTCGGTGGTGAACCCGAGTTCCTCCTTGAGCGCCTGCAGAGTGATGCCACGTTCCCGGGCGCGCTCCTCGAGGATATTGGGCTTGGCGGTGAGCGGCGCATCGACCACGACTGTGGTCTTACCCCATGCCGTGTTTATGACCAGATCATACACGCCTACCTCGAGGTTGTCCGTGCCGGTGAAGACGATCTCGCCGTCTTTTACCGTGCTCTCGATCATGTAATCGTAATCATGCTCATTGACGCGTAATGTCCAGCCGGTGACTTTGTTCGCGGGTACAGGGTTGTTTTCATGGGTAAGCGTGATGCGCTCCGTATCGGAGCGCGCTTCAAAGACCAGCCGGCCGGGCTGGGCTTCCACGGCCTGCGCTGGACCAGCCAGCACGCCTGTTGTCATTGTCAGCGCCAGCAAGGCGCACACGTTGAATGCAAGCGGTATGTGTCGCATGGATTCATCGTCCTCCTTCATGGGGGTGTTCCTTCGTGCCGTTTTCTGGCCTCGTGTATTTGTGTGCTTATGCTGCAAGCGCAATGCCAGCCGCCATAACAGGGCTGCAGCGCTGCGGGATCGCGTGGTACGTATGGATTCCA
Source organism: uncultured Nitrospirales bacterium (assembly GCA_964569295.1). Taxonomy (GTDB): domain Bacteria; phylum Hydrogenedentota; class Hydrogenedentia; order Hydrogenedentales; family JAGMZX01; genus CAZMVU01. The sequence continues at coordinate 3,557 of CAZMVU010000028.1, read as the reverse complement.
TGCATAAGCCGTGTAATTTCGCGACAGAGTGCGGGCATGCCGCCCGGCATGCGCGCTGCCCATTCTCATGTGCATTTTCCCAGCGGGACATGGTTATACTTGGCGTGTGAAATCGCGCATGCTGTGCGGCAGGACAAGAAACTGTCCAGCGGCGCATGGCATAGGCGCATAAGTCGCAAGAGGATATTCGTATGGCGTTCTGTATCGACCCTGGCGAACCGGTGGCTCGAGCCGTGCGCGGTGTGGTGGAAGAGCAGCTCGTTTCCGCCGTGCATGAGGCGCGTGACACGGGGTGCAATCCGCACACCGCCGTGCATGAAGTGCGCAAACGCTGCAAGAAAATGCGTGGGGTGTTACGGCTGGCGCGCAAGGCGCTCGGCAAGACCTACGCCAAAGAGAACGCATGCTTCCGCGATGCCGCCCGCAACCTTTCCGGCACGCGGGACGCCACCGCGCTGTTCGAGTGCTACGAACGGGTGTGCCACCAGCACGCCGGCAACATGGACCCGCTCGAGTTCGCCCCCGTGCGCACAGGCCTCGTTGCCCGGCGCGACGCAGCGGCCACGCAAACCGGCGATGTGCGCGCCGCCCTGGATGAAGTCGCCGCCGCCCTGGACGCCGCCCGGGCACGTTTGCAGGATTGGCCGTTCAAGGCCGCCGGGTTCGATGCCCTGGGCCCTGGGCTCGCCAGGACCTACCGGCGTGGCCGGAAAGGCATGAAGAAGGCCTATGACACGCAAAAAGGCACGGCCTTCCATGAGTGGCGCAAGCGGGTCAAGTACCATCGTTACCACCTCGCGCTGCTGCGCAACACCTGGACGCCGGTGGTGGGCGCCGCGTTCAGCGAAGTAAAGTATCTCTCTGACTTGCTGGGCGAGGAGCACGACATCACGCTGCTCAACAAGGTGCTGCGGGAACGCCCGGGCGACTTCGGCGGCGAGTCCGTCGTCCGGGACTTTGTACGCATCGCGAAACGCCAACGCGCGGACCTGCGCGCCCGGGCACGGCCTATCGGGCTGCGTGTGTACGCCGAGCAACCCGCAAGCCTGCGCCACCGCTATGCCGTCTACTGGGAGGTGCACCGCGCGGAACGCCAGGGCATGTGGGACACCTGACAACACGAGCCGGGAACGCGCACCGGCGCCGCAGACGTGTGGGAAGCCCAGCGCGCGCGTGGCGGAAGATATGACACCGCCGCACTGTTTCGATTTTACCCGATGGGCGTGATACGACGGTTGCCGCGAATGGCATGGGGATTGCTCCCCTTGAACGGAGGATTCGGCAGAAGCGGCGTTCGGATCTGCAACGACGGGAGACAATGATGGACAGCAAAGGCAAGCCACTCGCGGTGATTCTCGCGGAAAACCTATACGAGGACCTCGAGTTGCAATACCCAAGGCTGCGCCTAATGGAAGCGGGTTTCGCGGTACGCGTGAGTGGTCCCGAGGCCGGGGCCACCTACAGGTCGAAGCACGGCTACCCCGTGGACACCGACGCCTCGTTTGCGGACATCGCGCCGGACGAAGTCGATGTGCTGGTGGTACCCGGCGGATACGCCCCGGACAAGCTGCGCCGTCATGCGTCATGCAACCAGCTCGTGCACGATGCCTTCGCGGCGGGAGCGGTCATTGGCTTCATTTGCCATGGGGGCTGGGTGCCGATATCGGCGGGCATCGTGAAGGGCAAACGGCTCACGAGCGTCGGGGCCATCCGTGACGACCTGGTCAATGCCGGCGCCGAATGGGTGGATGAGACCTGCGTGACCGATGGTATGCTGGTGACCGCGCAGACGCCCAAAGATCTGCCGGCATTCATGCGGGCTATTTTTACGGTGCTCGAAGGCCGGGGCGCCCTGGAGCAGCAACCGGCTGCGGACAGGAAATTCGCGCCCTGGTCGCAGTGATTGTCCGTTTGCGCAGGAAAAGGAGAACACGCCTGTGTTTCGACTGGCTATCGGCTTTCTGTTGCTGGCCGTGGTGGCCGGGATCCTCGGTTTTGCCGGCCCGGCTGGCCTGCTGGCGCAAGTTTCCAGAATCCTGTTCTATGTCTTCCTCATCCTGTTCGCCGGGTTGACCATCGTCTCGTTGTTCAAGCGGGGGCAACGCGACCTGCCGCCTCCACCCTAGAAGTCCGGCCCAAACGGCGCCGCGACACATTGCCCGTAAGGAGTTCGCCCATGTTCAGTCACCGCCTGACCATCTTGAAACTGTTCGGTTTCGCCGTGAAGATCGACATCAGTTGGGTCTTTCTTGCAGCACTTATCACTTGGTCTCTCGCCGAGGGATTCTTCCCGCAGCAGTACAGCGGCCTGACCACGACTACCTACTGGTTGATGGGCGCTTTGGGGGCACTCGGTCTGTTCGTGTCGATCATCCTTCATGAGCTGGGGCATAGCCTTGTCGCGCGGCGCTTCGGCCTGCCCATCCGCGATATCACGCTGTTCATCTTCGGCGGTGTCGCGGATATGGAGGAAGAGCCGCCCACGGCGCCGGCCGAATTCTGGATGGCCATTGCAGGCCCGGTGGTCAGTGTTACGATCGCGGCGGTATGCGGGCTGGTTTACTACGTCGTGGTGTATATCGGCGGCGCCCCCTCCATCGGCATGACCGTGGTGGGCTACCTCGGCCTGGTAAACGCCGTGCTGGCCCTCTTCAACCTGATGCCAGCCTTTCCGCTCGATGGCGGCCGCGTGTTCCGCGCCTTGCTCTGGGGCTGGAAGCGCGATCTGCGCTGGGCAACGCGCGTGGCCTCGGGCATTGGGCGCGGCTTCGGGCTTGTGCTCATCGGGCTGGGCATTCTGTCGATTCTCGGCGGCAACGTGATTGGGGGCATCTGGTTCTGCCTCATCGGCATGTTCATGCGCATGGCCTCGCACGCCGCCTACAAACAGCTTCTCGTGCGCCGCGTCCTCGAGGGCGAGCCGGTCGCGCGGTTCATGAAACGCACCCCCATCACCGTGCCGCCCGAAACCACCGTGGCCGATCTGGTCGAGCATTACATTTACAAGTACCATTACAAGATGTTCCCCGTCGTCACGGAAGAGGGCGATTTCCGCGGTGTCGTGACAACACGCGAGGTAAAAGAAGTCGAACGGGAAGACTGGCCCACCACCACCGTAGGCGCCATCATGAAAGCCGCCAGCCCCGAGAACAGTATCGGACCGGATGAAGACGCCACCAAAGCGCTCAACGCCTTGAACAAGAGCGGCGCCAGCCGCCTGCTCGTCGTGCAGAACGGGGAGTTGTGCGGCATCGTGGCGCTCAAGGACCTCATGGGGTTCCTGCAACTCAAGCTCGATCTCGATCCCAACAGCGGCGGACCGCCCGCCGGCGCCGACACCGGCCTGCACGGTTTGCCGCGTTAGCGTGTGCCCCGCCAGGTGCCGGCCGCCACCCACACGGGGACTGGACGCCGGGGGCAGTCACCCCGCGAAGACCGCCACACCTTTGATCTTGCGTAATTCTTTAGCCGTGAGCCGTTCTCCAGGCGTCATAGCGAATACACGGGGACAGTCACCGTTTATATTGACATTCCGTTCCTTCGCGGGTAGCATGGGT